>NZ_JAYWVC010000033.1:0-54404 GCF_036281785.1 Streptomyces chiangmaiensis
CTTTGTGGTGGTGTGCTTGCCCACGGGCAGCGCCTTGGTCCAGCGGAACCGGACCCGGCCCACCTTGGGAATGTTGACCATGCCCCACCGGCGGTGCACGCGGGTGATGTTCAGGTCCCGGCCCTGCGGAATGTCCACGGACATCACCGTGCGGAGGCGGCCCTTGAAGTTCGGGGCGTCGGCGCGGCCCTCCCAGCAGTTCTTCCACGCCCGGAAGTACGTCTTGAGCACCGCTTGCGCGGCCTGCGCGGGCAGGACGGCGAGGAAGTCGATGTCCTCGCGGGCCTGGCGGATCGCGGCGTCCGCGTTCGCGAGAGTCCGCATTTCCTTCGGCATCATCCGCCACCACGCGTGCAGCAGGTTCCACATCGTGCGGGCCGCGTGCGCCTGATCATCCGCCGCGCGAACCCCGGCAGGAGACAGCGCAAGCCGGGCACGGTGCCCGAACTGCCGCTTTGCCAGGGTGTCTTGACTCACAATCGAAAGCCTAGCGTTGGTTCATGTCACCGCGCTGGAACCCTGATCCCGATGTCAGAACCGGTCGCCATGTTGTCTACACCCTGCACGTTCACTTGGTTTTCGTCACCAAATGCAGGCGGAAGGCGTTCACCGACGCCATGCTGACCCGCACCGAAGAGATCATGCGGGAGGTCTGCACCGACTTCGAGGCCGAGCTGAAACAGCTCAACGGGGAACACGACCACGTCCAACTGCTCGTGCACTACCCGCCCAAAGTTCAGCTCTCCAAGCTGGTCAACTTCTACGATTACCCGGTTGACCGGTCGGCATGTCGGTCTGTGGGACCTTCCGGTCAGGTTCGGCTGTTTGACGTGTGGGGCGCATGGATGAATTCAGAAACGCAGGGTGGGCTGGTGGATGAGCTCTTGGACGTGGCCGTCGAGCGTCCGGCCCTCGATCAGATCGAGGTCGAAGTCGGCCGCACCTTGGAAGATCGGCTCCAGCCCGGTCTGACCGATGATCACAGGGAGGAGCGTCACCTGGACGCGGTCGACCAGACCGGCGGCCATCAGTGCCCGGTTCATCGACAGGTTGCCGTGCGAGCGCAACGGCACGTCGTTATGGGCCAAGGAGGGATCGCCGCCCTCGTGGTGCCTCGTTCTCCGCCGCCACCGGAGTCGCGGTATTCCACACGGCGCCATTGTTGACAGGTATGTGTCAGTAAGGTTTCCTATCGGTTTGGTGGCCGCCCCCACACCCACTGTCTTCGGACGATCCAGAAGAGGTGAACCGTGCCCCGTATTCGCTTTCGCCTGCGCTTCGCGGCTCTGGGCATCGCCGCGGCCACATGCGCCGCGGCCGTCGGCATCGGTGCGACCGCGCCCAACGCTGCCGGAGCCGTCACGACGGCGGCAGCCGCGGGCCCGAGCGCGGCCCAGCTGCTCTCCAAGGCACAGAACTGCACACCCGCGTCCAACGGCAAGTACGCCACCGACGACGGCGGCGCGTCCACCGTGCAGATCTGCAAGAACGGTTCCGCGTACACCTGGACAGCGGACATGGACATCGACTGCGACGGTGTCAGCACCACCCATTGCAACGCCTCGACCGACCCCTGGTACCAGCCGCAGACATCCTTCGAGACCTCCAACGGGCAGCCGTTCAGCTCCGAGACGACGCGCTACTACGTGATTCCCCTGCCCAGCAGCCGGTTCAACTACCAGTCCGCGGGCATCTCCCCGGGCAGCGTGGCGGCCGTGGTCTACAACGGCAAGGTCGCCTACGCCACGTTCGCCGACGAGGGCCCGGACAACATCATCGGCGAGGGTTCGTACGCGCTGGCCTCCGCGCTCGGCATCGACCCGAACCCGGCCACCGGGGGCACCGACGGCCCGGTGACCTTCATCGTCTTCCCCGGTCAGGTGCCCAACCCGGTGGAGAGCAACACCAGCATCGACGCGGTGGGCACGGCCGCGGCAACGAACTGGGTCGGCGACACCGGCACGCCTCCCCCTGGGGACGCCACCGGGCCGATCCGGTCCGGGTACGTCGGCAAGTGCGTGGACATCGCCGGCGCCGGCACCGCCAACGGCACCGCGGTCCAGCTGTACGACTGCAACGGCACCAACGCCCAGAACTGGACGGTGGGCAGCGACGGGACCCTGCGAGGGCTCGGCAAGTGCATGGACGTCACCGGCGCCGGCACCGCCAACGGCACCAAGGTCCAGCTCTACGACTGCAACGGCACCGGCGCGCAGGTGTGGCAGAAGTCCGGCAGCGGGCTGGTCAACCCGCACTCCGGAAAGTGCCTGGACGCGACCGGACCCAGTTCGGCCAACGGGACTCGGCTGCAGATCTGGAGCTGCGCCGGCACCGTCAACCAGCAGTGGACACTGCCTTCTTGAACCACTGCTGCGGCTCCCGGCTGCCGGAGTCGTGAACGCGGGTGGGGGCCCGCGGATCCGGTGCTCCCGCTCGGGCAGCCGCATCACTACCGGCCGGGCCCATCGGGCCCGGCCGGGCCTCGTGTGCCCGGGGTGCTGCGGGGCCGGGTCTCTGTCGGTGCACGCCTACCGCTCTTCGCGCACGTCATGGCACCACTGGCGAACCTGCCAGTGCTGGGGGGTGGTCTCGGCCGGCCACATTCGGGCGAGGGTACGCGTCGTGGCTGATGTGAGCCGGGCGGACCTGCCGTGAAGCCGGCCGGGTGATGCACGTGCGCCAGGGCGCCAGGCCGATCCCAGCCTGCTGGAGGATCTCCCAGACGGCGGAGGCAGTACCTTCATCCCGCGACGAGTCGTTCGCCGCGGATGCGTCGGTGCCCCAGTACCGGGCCATTCCGGCGGCCCTGCTCCATCGGTTCCCGGCGAATGTGCTGCCCGGACTGTCGTGGCTGCGGAACCGTGAATGGGGGCGGGAACCAGCGGCGATGGTGCCAAACCGCTGGTTCCCTTTGCGCTGCTCGGCCGCCGCGCATTCAACTCCCGTATGCAGCAAGGCGTCAAGGAGTCAGAACGGCTTCTGTGTCACAACCTCGTGAAGCTACATCGCCGGCGGGATCGCGTGGTCGTGTCAAGAAGTCGAGGCCAATGACGACAGGAACCTTTCCTGTCGGTTCTCTTGCGTGTTGCTTTCTTCGGTAGTTGACTTCGCGCTGCTCGGCCGCCCTTCTTCCCCCTCAACCGGTCTCGCACCATTCCCAGTTGGATGGCCCATGCGTATCAGACATCTGTCCCCCCTCGTCGGTTTCCTGGCGTCGGTGTCCCTGCTCAGTGCCGCCCCTGACGCCCAGGCAGCAGCCAACCCCGGTCCCGGCTTCCCCGCTCAGTACGTCGCGCCCTGGGTGGAGACCTGGAACTCCCCGTCCGCGATGGCGAACGCCCAGGCTGCCACCGGCGTCAAGCACTTCCACCTCGCGTTCGTCCTCAGCGACGGCACCTGTAACGCCACCTTCAACGGCAACGTGTCGATCAACGACGCCGGCTGGAGCACCGCGATCAACAACCTGCGGGCCTCCGGCGGCGACGTCATCGCTTCCTTCGGCGGCGCCGCCGGCACCGAGCTCGCCCAGGCCTGCGGCAGTGTGTCGGCGCTGCAGGCCCAGTACCAGCGGGTCATCGACGCGCTCAACCTCACCCGGCTCGACTTCGACATCGAGGGAGCGCCGCTCAAGGACACCGCCGCCAACGACCGCCGCAACCAGGCCCTCGCGAACCTCCAGGCGGCTGCCGCGGCCGCCGGCCGGAAGCTGGACATCGACTACACGCTGCCGACGAACCCCGACGGTCTCGACGGGGACGGGCTGAGCCTGGTCAACAACGCCAAGTCCCGCAACGTGAACGTCAACCTGGTCAACATCATGACCATGGACTACTACCAGAACGTCTCCGACATGGGTGCGGCCGCCGTCAGCGCCGCCAACGCACTCCACACCCAGTTGGCGAACATCTGGACCACGAAGACCTCCGACGAGTTGTGGGCCATGGAGGGCAACACCCCCATGATCGGCGTGAACGACTCGCGCAACGAGATCTTCACGACGGGCAACGCCACCACGCTCACCAACTTCGCCAAGTCCAAGGGAATCCAGCAGATCGGTTACTGGGCCCTGGGCCGTGACAAGGCCTGTGCGACCAACGGCACGCTGTCCGACAGCTGCAGCGGCACCCCGCAGAGCCCCTACCAGTTCGCCGGCATCTTCAACGGCATCAGCGACGATGGCGGCGGTGGCACCACCCACACCGGTCGGATCACCGGCTATGCGGGCCTCTGCCTCGACGACAGGGCCGCCTCCACGGCCAACGGCAACCCGATCCAGGTCTACACCTGCAACGGCACGAACGCGCAGAACTGGACGGTCAACGACGCCGACCACACCCTCCAGGTGCTCGGGAAGTGCCTGGACGTCCCGGGTGGCGGCACCGCCAACGGCATCAAGGTGCAGCTGTACGACTGCAACGGCACCGGCGCTCAGGTATGGGTCCCGCAGGCCAACGGCTCGCTGCTCAACCCGCAGTCGGGCAAGTGCCTCGACGACACCGACTGGTCCACCACGCCCGGTACCCAGTCCCAGATATGGTCCTGCAGCGGCAACGCCAACCAGAAGTGGAATCTCCCCGCCTAACCCGTTCCGCACCGGCAAGACCAGTCCGAAGGGCGAAACCTGCCATGCAACTGCGTCAGCTCCTGCGGCGGATCCGCGCCGCGACCGTGCTTCCCGGAACACTCGTGGCCGCGGCGGCCCTGCTCTCCGGCACCCTCGCCGGGCCGGCCGCCGCGCAGGGCACCGCCACCACCAAGGTGGCGGTCGCCGCCGCTCCCACCACCGAGGCGGCGGTCGCCGCCGCTCCCACCACCTTCACCCACCCCGGCGTGATGGTGAGCAGATCCCAGCTGGACTACGTGCGCACCCAGGTCCTGGCCGGCGCCCAGCCATGGGCATCGGCCTACCAGCAGATGACGTCCAGCTCCTATGCCTCCCTGTCGCGGGTCCCCAAGCCGCGGTCGGTCGTCGAATGCGGCTCCTACTCCAACCCCAACTACGGCTGTACCGACGAGCGGCAGGACGCCATCGCGGCCTACACCGACGCGCTGATCTGGTACATCACCCGCGACAGCCGGTACGCCGACAAGGCCATCGAGCTGATGAACGCGTGGTCGGCAGTGATCACCGACCACACGAACAGCAACGCCCCGCTGCAGACCGGCTGGGCGGGTTCGGTGTGGCCCCGGGCCGCCGAGATCATCCGCTACACCTACACCGGCTGGTCCTCCTCGGACGTCAGCCGTTTCACCACGATGCTGCGCAACGTCTACCTCCCCGAGGTCATCAACGGATCCAACAGCAACGGCAACTGGGAACTGTCGATGATGGAGGCGGCCGTCGGCATCTCCATCTTCATCGAGGACCCTGTCAGCTACGACAAGGCCATCGGCCGTTACCTGAACCGGGTCCCGGCCTATATCTACCTGTCCTCGGACGGTTCCCTCCCAAAGACGGTGCCCGGCAGCGGCCTGGACACCTCGCAGGAGATCATCAACTACTGGCAGGGCCAGTCGACCTTCGTCACCGGCCTCACCCAGGAGACCTGCCGCGACTTCACCCACACCGGGTACGGAATCTCCGCGATCTCGCATGTCGCCGAGACGGCGCTGATCCAGGGCCAGGACCTGTACCCGCAGGTCGGTGAGCGGCTGCGGCAGGCGCTGGGCTTCCAGAGCACGTACGAGAACGGTGCCGCGGTCCCGTCCTGGCTCTGCCCGACCCCGGCCACCAACGGGGTCAACCGCGGTCTGGGCCCGATCACCGAGCCCGGCTTCAACGCCATGCACAACCGGTACGGCTATGCGATGGCCAACACCCAGTCGTACACGGAGTCGCACCGCCCGCAAGGCACCAACGACCTCTTCGTCGCCTGGGAGACCCTGACCAACGCCGACAACCCCTACGTGGCCTCCGGCACACCGCCACCACCGCCCCCGACTGGCCCGATCACCGGTATCGGCGGCAAGTGCGTTGATGTCGCCGGTGTCAACAGCGCCGACGGCACCGCCATCCAGCTCTGGGACTGCAACGGCACCGCGGCCCAGCAGTGGACCGTCTCCAGTGACGGATCCCTGCGGGCCCTCGGCAAGTGCATGGACGTCACCGCCGCCGGAACGGCCAACGGCACCAAGATCCAGTTGTACTCGTGCAACGGCACCGGTGCCCAGCAGTGGCAGCCCCAGACGAACGGCGCGCTGGTGAACCCGGCGTCCGGCAAGTGCCTGGACGCCACCGGGCAGAGTTCCGCCAACGGGACCCGGCTGCAGATCTGGTCCTGCACCGGCACCGCGAATCAACGGTGGACCCTGCCGACGTGATCTGACGCGGCCGGGTAACACCGACCGTGCCCGTGTGGAAGTTCCGGACCGGAACGCAGCGGTCTGTCCGCCGGTGAAGTACGGCAACCGGCGTCGGTGCAAGAGCGTCACCAGGGCGGTGCCGCAACGGCGATCAGAGCCGTCGGCGTGTCTCCGTGCGTGCCGGTGAGGCGGAGCAGTAGGGCGGGCCGGCGCGGCAGAACATGGTCCTCGGGCAGGCAGGTGTTGGGGGTGGGGCCGGGTTCGGGGTGGGTGGCGCTGGCGTGGCCCAGGCGGCAGCGGTAGCCGGGACGGTGGTGGGTCCAGTGGGACTCCATGCGCCGGTTGCAGACGCCGCAGCACAGGAGCCCGGCCAGGAGATACGTGGCGTCAATGCGCCGGGTGCGGCCTGCAGAAGGCCGCACCCGGCGTGGGTTACGGTGAACGACGCTCTCGGCCACCAGAACCGCGGCTTCATCTGGACCGGTGGGCAGGCGGCCGCCTTCCAGTACTTGCCGTGCGGGATCTCGTCGGCCATCCGGCCGACCGCGAGGTGCGATCCCGGACTTGACGGACGGGTGGGGCGACCCCATAGGCTGCCCCGTCCGCGACTGTCTGGGGGAGTCATGACGAGTAGGTTCACCGAGTTGGTTGTCGACTGCCACGATCCGGAGCGGCTCGCGGCCTTCTGGTGCGCGGTCCTGGGCTTCAAGGTGATCGACCGGAGCGAGGGCAAGGTCGAGATCGGCTCCTGGGAGCCTACCGTCGAGGAGGTCCGGGCCCGCCAGATGCCGCCCACCCTGCTGTTTATCCGGGTGCCCGAGGACAAGACGGTGAAGAACCGGCTCCACCTGGACGTCAGCCCGATCGACGGCAGTACTGACGACGAGGTGGCCAGGCTGCTTGGCCTCGGCGCCGCCAAGGTGGACGTGGGCCAGGGCCCTGGCCGGAGCTGGGTGGTCATGACCGACCCCGAGGGCAACGAGTTCGACGTCCTGCGCACCCTGGCACCGTCCAACTACATGATCACTCCCAAGGGTTAGTGGAAGACGCTCACGATCGCACCGGGTGCCAGTGCCGCGGTCACCGTGACCGTCGACGCGAATGCTCCGGACATCACGCAGCCCGGCACGTACAAGACGGCTCTCGTGATCGCGCCGCATACGTCGTACGCGACGCCGAACGGGGCCGGCTCAGACGTCCGGCGGCGTTGGCGCCATGCGCCGCCGTCAGTCTTGCGGAGCCGCCGGGCTGCCCTGACTGGTGAGGGCCGCCGGCATCCCTGGGAGACCCGTCCTGCCTGGGAGGTCCAGCCCCGGCGGTTGGTCGCGCCCGGGGACGCCGGAATCGTGGCGATCCGCGCCCGGGCGGACGCCGGTCTTGGTCAGTCGCAGTTGGGGGTGGCCGGGTACGCAACGGCGTCCGATCGCTGGCGAGGGGATGGTGGCGAACTCGCACTTCGGGTCACGATGTGGCCATCCTCGGGACAACTGATGCCATGGACACCTCCGCCGGCAAGCTCGTCTACTAGTCTGGATCGGCGAGGCGGGCGCGCACGGCGTCGAGGATGCTTTCGAGCTCTTCGAGCTGTTGCTCGGTGAGCGCGTCCGCGAAGTAGTGCTTGACGGCCCGCAGGTGTGGTGCTGAGGCCAGTCGGAAGGACCGCAGTCCTTCATCGGTGATCGCGACGACCGTGCCCCGGCTGTCCGTGGGACACTCCTCGCGGCGGACGAGTCGTCGACGCTCCATGCGGCCAAGGTGGTGCGACAGTCGGCTGCGCTGCCAGCCGATGGCGTCGGCGAGCTCGGAAGAGCGCAGGTGGTGCCTTGCAGCCTCACTGAGCGTGAGCATCACCAGATAGTCGCCTCTGGACAGGCCGACCTGTTGGAGTTGCGCGGTCAGCCGCCGGCTCAGCTCCTCCATTGTGTCCATGAGGGAGCGCCACATCGTGAGCTGCCTGGCCGTGAGGCGCCGCTGTGCGGGTCCGATGCTCGGCGTTGTTGTGTCCATGGTTCCCATGTTCACTCGCTGATTGACGCGTCAAGTATATGGCATATGCTTGACGCGTCAATTACTCAGGGCTGCGCTGTGGAAACGTACGGGTGGCACCCGCTGGTCATCGGGATCGACAGCTACGGAGACATCACGTCGGATGACGAGGGTGGTCGTGCCGTGCAGGGCTATGAGGCGATGAGCAGCGCCTTGGCGCCGAGTGTCGTGGGGTTCAAGCCGACTGCCCGTCGGATTCCGATCGACGGCGTGATCGCCAATGCGCCGACCCTCGACACCATCGGGGTCTTCGCCGCGACGCTCTCGGCAGCGGCGGTGGCAGCAGCCGTGCTGTGCGACGGCTGGCAGCCAGTGCGGGACACCGAGCGGAAGCCCCCAGTGCTCGGCGTGCCCGACGGGCCCTACCTGGAGCAGGTCGGAGCGAAGGCGCGCGCGGCATTCGAAGCGCAGGTGGCGGCCCTGTCCAGCGCCGGGCTTCCCGTACAGCGATGCGCCGGTCGTCATCAGTCGGTTTGATCACTCTTTGTGGTTGGATGTTTACAGGGGGTGTCAACTCCTTTCCGCGGGGAGCCGGCACCCTGCCGTACGACCAGACAGGAGCAGTCGATGGTGGAGCGGCCGAGCATCCTCACCGACCGCAGTGCGGCGGGCGCGACGACAGCTGGAGCGAGAAAGCCGGCGATGAAGAAACTGCCCGAGGTCACTCTGGCCTTCTGGGTCATGAAGATCGCCGCGACGACGTTGGGCGAGACGGGCGGAGACCTCTTCGCGCAGACGCTGCAGATCGGCTACTTCCTCACCACGATCGCGCTATTCCTGGCCTTCGTGGTGACGCTGGTGGTTCAGTTGCGGTCGCACCGTTACCACCCGTTCTTCTACTGGACCGTGATCCTGTCGACCAGCATGGCCGGCACCACGATGTCCGATTTCATGAACCGGGACGCGAGTGCCCAGTACCTTTCCAGCGGGGCAAGTTCGCTGGGCTGGGGTCCGCAGGGCCTTGGATTGGGCTATCCGGCGGGAGCCGCAATCCTCGTCTGGATCCTGCTGGTGATCTTCCTGGTCTGGAAGTTGAGCGGCATGACCTTCCAAATCCGCGACATCGTTACTTTCCGGGGAGAGGTGCTGTTCTGGTCGGCAATCCTCGTGTCCAACACGCTCGGCACGTCGATGGGAGACTTTCTGTCCGACAGCTCCGGCCTCGGCTACGGGGGCGGCGCGCTCCTGGTGACCGGGGGCCTGGCCGTGCTGGTGGCACTGATGAAGGTGCCGGCTGTGCCGAACGTACTGTTGTTCTGGATTGCCTTCGTACTCACCCGCCCGCTGGGTGCCACAGCGGGCGACTTCCTGACCAAGCCCGTCGCCAAGGGCGGCCTGGACCTCGGCACGGTGGGTTCGTCCGCGGTGCTGCTGGCCATTCTGTTCGGTCTGATGGCCCACGCTCAGGTGCGGGAGCGGAAAGCGTCCGCCGGGCAGGGCACGAAGCAGGAGCCGGTCGGCCGGCGGGCGGGTTGATGCTCGGACACCTCTATGCAGGCGGAGCGTGCCCGGTGAGGTTCATCCCCGGGAGTGGACACCGGATTTCATGTCGGCCGGAGCGGGACGGGCCCAGCACCCGGCACAACCGCTTGACGCCGGAGTCGGCGCGGCTGTCGGAGATGAAGTCCCAGCGGTGGGGCCTCACTTCACCTCCCTGGTGAAACAGCCGGGCGTTCTCGGCGGCAGCCAGGCCGGCTCCTCGGCCGGGCTCTCGCGACTGTCCCGCTCGAGGGTCGCCGAGACGGCGGGCCGCGCAGCCCACAGACGTAGTCGCACAGGCCCCGGGGGCGGGACCGTGTCGTGGCCCCGCCCCCGGCGGCTGCGCTCCTTTCTCAGCGGTGGTGCGCAGACGTCACTTCAGTCCGAAGGCTCGGACGATGGTCTGCTCCACGGCGTTGCCGTCGGAGTCACGGGCGCCTGCCCGCAGGGTGACGAAGCGGGCGCCCTCGGGGGCGTTCAGCTCGGTGCGCCAGCCGCGGCCGTCGGGTGTCCGGGTCAGGTGCGCCGGATGCCAGGTGGCGCCGTCGTCGTAGGACAGCTGCAGGGTCCCGTCCTGGAAGGCGGCCGGGGGCAGCTCCGCGTAGGCCTTCGGCCACTGACCGGAAGGCTTGGCCGGCTTGATGGTGAACGCCGCGTCGCGGCTCGCCTTGCCCGAGAAGTCCGTGTTGACGTCGTAGTCGAGCTGCACCAGCGGCAGAGGCAGGTTCTGATACTGCTGACCGGCCGCGGACGTGAAGTCCCACACTGTTCGGGTGCGGGTGGAGTAGGGGCTCGCCCACGTGCCCCGGGAGAACTCCGAGACGATCCGGTACGGAAGCCGCTCGGGCTTCAGCCCGGTCGCGGAGGCGTAGTAGTCGGGCGACTGGGCGAGCAGGGTGTCGCCCTGGTAGATCGACGTTTTCGCCTGGACGCCGGGATCGGAGGCGTAGCCCATGCGGTCGGCGCCCGCGTCGCCCCATCCGGCGACGAACGCGAAGAGGGCGTCGTCTTGGCGGGACAGCATCGTGTTGCCGTACGAGACACGCGGCCTCTGGATAGGCGAGAACCAGTTCGCCGCCGTGCGGCTCCCCGCACTGTAGTGCTTGTCCGCGGCGATGACCCGGGTCTCACCGGTCACCATCGCGCTCTCCCGGAACTGCACGTCGGGGGACACGTAGTCGGTGCGATTGCCCTGGCCCTGCCCCGGAATCTCCGGCCATCCGATGGCCCACCAATCGGACTCCGGATACACGTCGTAGCGGAAGTCCGTCGCCTGGGCGGGACGGTAGTTGCGGAAGGACATGTCGACCCGGGCCAGGTCGCCGGTGTCCGGTCGGTACGCGAGATCCGTCGGGATCTGGTTGTGGTACTTCCGTACCACGTCGTACAGGTACTCGGTGGTCGGGTTGGAGTACACGTCCAGTGCGGTGCCGGACTCGGTGGCCTGTGAGATCAGGCGGCGGCCATCCTCCTGGCCCAGTGTCGCGATGTTTATCGGCGCGATGCTGTCGAAGGCCAGCGGCTCCACGGGCCCGGGGCCGTCGTTGACGACGAGCAACAGCGCGGCTCCGGCCGACGCTGCGGTGGCCGCCTGCTCGGACAGCCCCACCGTGTCGTTGCGGTCGACCACGACGGCCTTGCCGCGGACGTCACGTCCCTGGTAGTCCGCCGCGGCACCCTGGCCCACGTACACGGGCTTCAGTCGGTGCGATCCCTTCGACAGGGGCTTCGTCCCGCGCCGTACCAGCATGTCGTCGAACGCCGTGCCGCCCATGGAGATCTTCAGTGCGGGCTGCTCGTTGCGCCACCGGGTGCGCACGTCGAAGGTTCCCTCGGTCACCTTCCCGGTCGGCACCGCCCAGAGGCTGTCCTCCGTGCGTGGCACGAGGAAGGACATCACCTGGTTGCCGGCGTCCGTGAAGGCACGCGTGTAGTCGACCCGAAGCGCGCTGCTCCTGGACTCCCGAGGCGTCAGCAGCTTCATCTGGCGCGCCTTGGCAGCGCTGAGCACGATGGTGGTGTCACGGTTCAGGTCGAACTGCGGCACCGCGACCAGGGCGCGTCCGCGGGACTGCGGACCATGACTGCCCTCGACCTGCATCCACTGACCCAGCGACCAGGTTCCGGCCGGGAGTTGGAGCGTCAGAACGCCGGGCGAGTCGAAGTCGAAGCTGATGTTCCAGTTGTTCACAAAGGGGTCGGAGGTTTCGTCGGACGCTCCCATGAGCGTTCCGGGACCCGTGTAGAGCGCGTCCGACCGGTCCTTGGACACGACCGTCAGCTTGAACGTCTGGTTGGCGGTGGCGAAGCCGATGGCGGTGTGGGCGAGGCGGACGCCTGCCGCCGAGGCGTCGATGCGTGCGTCGTAGGTCGTCCCCCGGGCGGCCTTGTCGACGTTCGCGGTCACGGTGACCGTGCTGGTTCCGTGCGCCGGGACGGTGACCTTGTCCTGCGACAGGGTGAACAGGCCGGCCGGGGCCTTCGGAGCCGAGACCGCGAGGTCCAACGCCACCGGGGCGTCGCCGACGTTGGTGTACGTCACCGTCTTGTCGACCGTCGCGCCGGGGTCGGCGGGCCAGGTGTGCTCGCCCAGGGAGACCGTACCGGTGGCGTACAGGGTGGACTTGGTGGCGGCGGCGATGTCCACGCGGCCGGCACCCGCCTGGAAGGAGGTGTAGTCCGGGGTCGGCTTGGAGGTGCTGACCAGGGCGTCCTTGATCTGCCGGCCGGTCCAGTCAGGGTGCTCCGCGGCAAGCAGCGCGGCGGCTCCGGCGACATGCGGAGTGGCCATCGAGGTGCCGCTCATCGTGGTGTAGTCGCCCGTGCCGCCGGCGTACCGCGAGCGGGCGGCGAGGATGTCGACGCCGGGGCCGGTGATCTCCGGCTTGACCGCACTGTCCGACCAGCGCGGGCCGCGGCTCGAGAAATCGCCAGTTGGTCGTTGCCGTCGACGGCACCGACGGTCAGTGCCGCGTCCGCTGCGCCGGGCGCGGCGACCGTCTTCGCGTTCGGACCCGAGTTGCCCGCGGCGATGGTGAACAGCGCGCCGGTCTCGGCGCTGAGCTGGTTGACGGCCTGGCTGAGTGGGTCGGACCCGTCGGTGGGGCTACCGCCCAGGCTCATGCTGATGACCTTGGCGTGCGCCGTCCGGGCGGCCCACTCCATACCGGCCAGGATCCAGGATTCCTGCCCCTGACCGGAGTCGTTGAGGACCTTGCCCACATGCAGCCGGACGCCGGGAGCGACGCCCTTTTCCTTGCCGCCGGAGGCAGCACCGGTACCGGCGATGGTCGAGGCCACATGGGTGCCGTGGCCGTGGCGGTCCACGGTGTCCGTCTCGGCGGTCGCCTGTCCCTGAGGACCGCCACCGTCGCCGGGGTCCAGGTCGGGTACGAAGCTGGTCGCCTCGGCGACCTGGCCCACCAGGTCGGGGTGACCGTCGTCGACGCCGGTGTCCAGCACGGCGACGTCCACACCCTGACCGGTATTGCCGCCCTTCCACACCTCGGGTGCGCCGATCTGCGCGGTCGAGTCGGCGAGGGTCGCTTTGGCCTTGCCGTCCAGCCAGACCTTGGAGATACCGCCGGCCAGGGTGGGCTTGGGGGCGGGCGAGGCGAGGAGGGTGTTGCTGCGGGCCACCGCGGACGCGCTCACCTTGGAGGTGATCGCCGACCAGAACTCGGCTGCCTTGCCGTGCTCCTCGGTGAGGGCTGCACCGTTGATGCTGGAAAGGGTACGGACCCGGGTCGCACCGCGTGGTGCGGCCTGTGTGCGGGCGGTAGCACCGCGGGTGTAGGTGACGATGAGCGGCAGATGGCTCACCCGGGCGTCGTCGTAGCCGTCGGCCACCAACCCGGTGACGTTGAAGAGTTCCTTGTCGAGGAGTCCGGCGGAGACGTACGGCGCGGCCGAATCGGGGTACACATACAGGTCCTTGCCGACCTTGTCGGTGTGCGCGGCGATGGGCTCACCGTGCGGACCTCTCACTGTCACGGTGCCGGCGCCTCCGGCGGGCGTGACCACAACCTTGTCACCGGTGATCAGGGTGACGGTACGCGGGCGGGACTGCTGGGCCGCTGCCGCGGCTGGCCCGGACGCACCGGCCGACGCCGAGCTCTCCACCTGTCGTGCGGCCTGCGCGTCCGCGGATGTCGTGACCGAAAGGGACAACATGGCCGCCGTGATGCCAAGCGCCGTCAGCTGTCCTCTGCGAGAGGATATATGAGGCAATGTGAATTCACCGCCGTGTTTGCGGGGGTAATATCCGCTGATCATGCGGTGTTTGCTTCCGGTCAGCCATACCTGAAAGGTGTCGCTATTGGGCATGGCACAGATGCGCCAGCGACGACCGCAGGCAGAGCGGCAGCGCTCACCCCGCGCGGCAGCGTTGCCTCTGCCGAAAACCTCATCTGCCCGGGTCACGCAGCATGTTCGTACTCGTGGAGGATGCCGCCGAGGCGATCGTCCCCGGCAGCTCGCGTCTTCGGGGTCCATGACCAAGCTCCTGGCGGCCGCCCTCGCCGTGCGGGCCTCCTCCGTGGCGTCCGCCGCCGACCGGCCCCCGGGCGGTCCTCACACCCCGAGTTGGGCGCGGATGGTGTCGGCCTGCTCCATCAGCTCCTCCATGATCTCGGGGCCCCGGTCGAGGCAGCTCATGTCGACCCCGCACTCGGCCTGGCGCTCCCTCAGCAGCGGATGGTCCGGCATGGACACCGGGAAGGCGAGGGGGTCGAGGGCGGCAGTTCGCACCATGAGCGCCTCCACGTCCCCGCGGTCACGTTCGCCGACGAGGAGGCAGCCGTTGGGGTGGTCGTAGTGGACCACGCCGGCGGCGAATCCCTTCGTCCATTCGGTGAACAGTGCGGCCAGGCTGGTGGCTGCCCGGACCGCGTCCCAGGCGTCCGGGGCGATCTCGTAGCGCCAGATCTCGCCCTCGTGCTCGCCCGCCAGCACCAACGTGTAGATGAGGAACTCAAAGTGGAACAGCGGCAGCTGATGCCGCCAGGGGAACGGGGTGCCGACCGAGAGGGACAGGTTGTCGAGCGCCTCGCCCGCGTCGGTGGCGGTGGGCCAGGGGAGCAGCCAGCCGCCGTTGGGCAGCAGCCGTCGCGAGCCCCATCCCTGGGAATGGAGCCAGGTCACCTGCTCGGCGACGTGGTCCACGTCGAAGAGCCGGTGGACCAGGTCCGGCGGAGGCACAAGCGGAGTCGAAGCCCCGGGCGGGGCGGCGGCCTGGGGCCAGGTGAGGCCCGCGGCCGTCGCCGCCGCCCGGTACTCCTGTGCCGCGTCACGCAGCACGGACATGTCGTCGAGCATTACAGCGTGGGCTCCATGCAGAGGCTGGCCCCGCCGCCGTTGACCCGGAAGCCGAAGCTCGGTGCCCCGGCGTCGACCCACGGCTTGATCGGCAGCACGATGAACCTCTCCTTGTCCTGCACCTTGCACTTGCTGTGGAACGAGGAGATGTCCTGGGCCTGCGGCAGTGACTCCGTGGTGGGCACCAGCTTCAGGGACGCGGTCAGGCCGGACAGGTCGACCGCCTGGTCCGTCGACCAGAACGGGAACTCGTCGCAGGTCTTTCCGCTTCCGATCACCCGCGGCAGGCAGGCGTTCCCCGCGAACTTCGGGTCGGTGTAGAACCAGTTGCGCTGGTAGCCCGCGTTCCTCGCGGCCTGGCCGCCGACGCTGCGCCCCGGGCCGAACCACAGGGACCGCTGCGGGGGCTGCGGGTAGCTTCCGTTGCCCATGGCCTCCACGATATGGGTCCCAGTCTCCTGCATGGGCCGGAACTTGTAGTTCTTGCCGCCCGGGACATAGACCGCCAGGTCGTCACCGCAAGGCGAGTAGCTTCTGCCGGTCTGCCCCTGGGCCGCGCACGCCTGGTCGATGGCGCGCCTGAGGGCCGAGTCCTCGGTGTCGGTCCAGGCGAAGGGAAGGTTGTACCGGCTTGCCGCTTCCTTCGTCGTCTTGACCGTCTGGGCGTAGACCTTGAGGCTGTGGGTCCAGCGGCCCTCGTCCCGGTACCAGTCGTCGTAGGTGTCGAAGTTGTCGTAGTGATGGATCGGGTACTCGAGCAGACCCCCGATGGCTATCGGGCTGGGGAAGAGGACGGCGAGGAGCACCCCCAGCACGATACCGATGCCGATCCCCACGATCGTGACGAGGACCCAGCCGGCGACGGCGGCGGCGATGGACGAGGCCGCCGCGGTCTCGGCGGCCACCGCCGGTGGTGCCAGCAGCAAGGTGCAGGTGGGCGTGTTCTGTGCGCACCAGGTGATCGGTTGGACCAGGTTGCCCGGGTCGAACAGGGCCTGCATCCCGCCGGTGGAGCCGCTCAGCGAGGAGATCGACGGTCCGCGGCCGGGCGGTGCCACGGATTCGAGGAGCTTGGTGACGTCGTCCGAGCAGTCGAGCTTTTTGTTCCCGTCCGGTGGCAGGTACTTCTCGACGCAGCTGGCGTCCGCGGCGTTGTAGCAACCCGGGAAGACCTGCGTGGTACCCGCCGGCAACGTGACACTGCTCCGCACGCTCTCGGCGATGTAGAAGTCCCCGCCCTGCGCGGCGCACTGCAGGCCCTCGCTGGACACCTGCTGGGTGACCTCTTCGGGCACCGGTGGGGCGGCGGCCGACGTGGTGAACTCGCCCGAGAAGTCCCGCCACTTGGTGCCGTCCTCGCGCGTCGCCTCGATCCGGAACGTGTGCGACGTGAGCGCGTCGAGGGGCTCGATCGGATACGTGATGACGCTCTCCGCCGTGCACGGGTCCGCCGGGTTGCCGTCGGCATCCCGGCAGTACTCCTTCAGCGGGAATTCGTCGTACAGCCGGCCGTCCAGGAATGCGCGATAGGTGACGTCACCGTTGAGGTCGGGCTGCCATGAGGCCATGGCGCCGCCCTCCTCCGGGGCGAACTTCAGCTCCGCGTCGGGGTCGGGCTCCGGCGGCAGTTTCTCGGTCCTGAAGGTTGCCGTGGCGGGAGCCGGCGACTTGTTGCCGGCCAGGTCGACGGCGACCATGGAGACGGTGTGTTCCGCGTCCGGCGACAGATCGGTCATGGCGTACGAGCGGGTGCCGACGTTGGTCCGTATCGGCGTCCCGCCGTCGACCCTGATCTCGTATCCGGCCAGGCCGTAGTTGTCGGTGGCCGCGCTCCAACTCGCCCTGGCGGTGGTCGCCGTGATGTCGCCGACGGTCAGGCCGGTGGCGTTACTGGGCGGGATGTTGTCGACCACGGTGACGGAGCGCAGGATCCGAGCGTTCCGTTTGGGCTCGCGCTCGGCGCGGGAGCACACCAGGTTCACGCCGAGCTCTGGCGGACGGACCCGCGTCTTCCATGACGAGGCCCACCCCGAGACGCCGTCCGGTGGTGGGCCGAGGGTGAAGTCGGTCGTCACCAGATCGCCGACCGAGACGTCGATCATGCGTGCGTGCTTGTGCAGGACGCCGGCGAGGTCGATCTTCCCCTGCTCGTCGACCGCCAGCTCCTCACCCTGCTGCGGCTGGTCGAGGCGTATGGAGGCGTGGTTCTCGTCCTCGCTCGGCGGGGTCATCCCCGCGCACCGATCCGGCGGAAGCTTCACCTGCTCGGCGGCCACGCTGGTGGACGGCAGGCTCACCAGCCCCATGGGAAGCGCGAACGACACGAGAACCGCTGCCGCTCGTAAGCTTCTCCGGAAGTATTTCTTCCGCATCATCCCCCCTATCGGCATTTGCTCCATTGGCAGTGTGACGATAGACGAACTGCTATTCGGTTGTCAGTACCCCGACAATCACAGGGCGGTACTTGTCCTGCCGGGGGCGGCGGCGTCGGCCGCTCAGGCTCGCCCGGGGCGCGAGCAATCGGGAACGTCACGAGAGATCATGATGTCGTTGGCACTGATGATGCCCTCGGCTTGGGCGGCGAGGAACACCGAGCGGCACAGGTCGGGTCGTGCTGCCGCGCCTGGCTCACCCGACCGCAACGACCGCGTTCGCCATGCTGCGCCTGCTGCGGACGAGCGACCAGGCCAAGGACACGGAGATCCTCGCTCTGCCCCGTCGGATCACGGTTCTGGAGCGCCAACTCGGCAATGCCAGAGCGCGGTTCTGCGTGAGCGATCGTGCGTTCTCGGCGGCGTTGCCGCACCGGCTGCCCTCAGCAGCACTGCGCGGGGGGCGGTTGCCGGCCCGTCCCTGCCGTGTGGGCCGGTTTCTGCGGGAATCGCCGTGGCCCGGGTGTTCGGCATCTACGTGAGGGCGCTCTGCGAATGTGACGCGGCCTCGTCCGCCTGGACGGGCCTGTAGTAGCGGCCCTTGGTCCCCGCGGTGAACGCGACGTGCAGGATGGGACCGAGCAGCATCGAGATGAACGAGGCGTAGTACACCGGGTACACGCCGCCGATGCCCAGCGCGCCGACCGCCACCGCCAGTCCGAGCGAGGTCAGACCGCAGGGGTTCCAGGACCGCACCTCGTGCGGCTCGAACTCGATGTTCTCCGACCGGCCGAGCTTCATCCAGCGGCGGCACACGAAGGAGTCCGCGAGGATGATCAGCACCCAGGTGTTGGTGAGGACACCCGTGATCGCCAGGAATGTTCCCAGGTGGTTGATGACGTTGAACGCGTAGAAGACCACGCCCAGAATCCACACCAGGTACGTCCAGTACTGGCGGCCGGGGCGGAAGTTGGCGGCGACGTCGAATCCGGACGAGAGCGCGATGGAACCGCCGTACAGGTTCATGACGTTGATACGAATCTGGGTGATGACGGCGAAGACGACACTCACACCGCCCATGAGGGACACGAACATGAAGCCCGGGTCCTGGGCGTTGGACTGCGCGTTCGGCCCGTGCAGTTCGGTCAGCAGCGTGATGCCGATGAAGGCGCCCAGGAAGATCACGACGAACATCGGGATGAGCTCACCGAGCATGATGCCGGCGGTGCCGCGGTAGCGGACGTTGCGGGAGGCGAAACGCCCGTAGTCGGTCGCCATCAGGCCCTGGAAGATCATCTGACCGTTGGCGAGGCTGAACGCGCTCCATATCGCCACGCTGCCCGTGGCGCCGGTGGCGTGCCAGCCGTCCACGCCGACCGGGGTGTGCTCCGTGAACATCTTGTACAGGCCCCAGCCGAGCAGGATCAGGAACACCGGGAAGCCCCAGGACTGGAGGAACGACATGGCGTGCATGCCGCGTCGGACCAGCAGCAGGGTGACCAGGCCCACCACGGCGAAGATGCCGATGCCGGCGATGGAGTTGATGTCGACCTTGAAATACTCCGCGATCGCGTGGGAGACGATCGTTCCTTCGAAGAGGAAGTAGAAGACGTAGTTGACGGCGTAGATGAACGAGGTGACCGCGGCGCCCCGACTGCCGAAGCCGAGACCCCGGCTGAGCAGGTTCTGCGACAGGCCTTCCCGGCTCGCCATGCGCATCGTGAGCATGCCGATCAACACGGAGCCGATGAAGAAGTACGCGATCGGGCCGAGCATTTCGGGCCATCCCACGAGGAATGCCTGCTGGGCACCGAAGGAGAAGAAGAACATCGCGGTGGCGTTGCCGAGAAGCACGAGGCTGATGGCGGGTATGGGCCACCGCAGGTTCGCGGGGACGCGGTTGATTGCGAAGCTTTCGATCTGGTCGTCGATCGATGTCGTCGGTCCTCTGAATTTTTCAGGTACGCTCATGGTGCGCCTCGGGCACGAGTGACCGCAGGGACATCCGGCGTGCGGTGCTGGCCCGACCTCACGTCCGTCTGGTTACGCTCCGGCCACTGCGACCGGTTTCCCGATGGGGCGGGGACCGTCCCACGCGAGGTGGAGATTGCCGAGCGTGCGATAGACGTGAAGACTCATCTCGTTGTCGACCAGTTCGGCCGACGAGTGGTACTGCTGAATGGTGCCGACGAACCTGTTGAGAACGCCGTTCTCCTTCCAGGCCTCGTGGTCCACCGCGATGTGGGGCGGCAGGAAGTTGCGCCGCAGACAGCGCCGTGTGGCGCTCTCGATCGCCTTCGAGTCGACACCGGGGAATTCCAGCCGAGCCACCCGGACCGCTTCGTCCGGGAAAGCATGGGCGTATTGGCAGGCCTTTTCGAGCGCGCTGATCACCGCTTTGTGCTGTGCGGGCTTTTCCTGCACGGTGCCTCGCCGGGTGGCCAGAGCCGACAGCAGATACGGGCCGAAATGGGTGGAGAAGTCGAAGACCTCGCGTAGGCCCTGCGACATGGCCACGTCCGCCTGCGGCGGAAAGGCGAGGCAGATGTCGGCCTGCCCGGCCAGAACGCGAGCCGGTTCGGTGCCGATCGGCACCTGGAGGCCGCGGTAGGCAGACTCGGGGCCCGCCTGGTAAAGGAACTGAAGGTAGCGCAGCAGGGCCCACTGCGAGTCGGGCTGGGGCTGGGTGGCGACGGTGCGCCCGGCGACGGTGCGCGTGCTGAAAACACGTGGGTCGTCGGTTGCCTCCACCTCCGGGTCCGCGGCCAGCGCCAGGATGGCCTGCCCGTTGCAGATGCTGCCGACCACGACCGCGTCCCCGATCCCTTGTTCGAAGGCGCGGGCGGTGAACACCGGGTCGTGGATGGAATAGTCGGCGACGCCCGCCTCCACCGCGGACCAGGCCTCGGTGCCGCCGCCGGCGGTGGTGATCTCGACTCGTACTCCTTCGTCCGCGAAGAACCCGACGTCATGGGCGATGTACAGCGGCAGATACAGCAGCGAGTGGAACGCCTGGGTGATCCGTACAGCCGCTTGCGGCGCATCCTCGGCCACGGGGGGCCCGGGAGGCGCGTCGTCGGCGGGGGCGGGCTCGGCGCCGGCCAGCAGCGCCGTGATCGACGCCGAGGACAGGCCCAGCATCAGTGACTCGCCGATGAACGCCCGCTGGGTCAGATCACCGCGCTGGTAGCGCTCCACCAGTGCGTCGAGCGCGCGCCCCGTGGTGACCGGAAGCCTGCGGCGTCGGACCAGCCCGCGGGCCCGTTCCCTTATGTCGTCCTCGGTGAGCTCCGGCTCGGACCGGTCCCCGACCCGGTAGACCAGGTCCGCCTGCAAGCGGTCGAGGACCGCGACCGGGCGCAGCAGAATCGTTCCGTCACCCTGGAGGACGACCTCGATCACGTCACCCTCATGCAGTTCGGCCGCACGGCGCACTGCCATGGGAAGGGTGACCTGCCCATTGCTGCGAATGTGAACGGTTTCCGGACGGTCCATGGCGCCTTCACGTGGTGCTTGAGATCTCAGATCCGACCTTTAAGTCGGTAGCATGCGTACCTCGCATCGGCTTGTCAAGGTTTCTTCGCTGGTGAAAAGACGCCTCTCAGCCGGACAGCCGCGCGACGAGGTGGTCGAGGACCTCCAGCGCCTGCTGCGCGCAGGACTCGGTGTAGTCGGCCAGGAAGTCCGCCATCGCCTTGTGATTGCTTTGCTCGCGCAACATGAGTGCGTCCTTCTCCACCTGCGGGAGTTCGGCTGCCCACTTCCGTTCCAGGGCGTCGAACGCCCGCCGCACCACGGGCTGGTTCTCGTTGAAGCTCCACGCCTGCTCACCACCCTTGACCAGGTCGAGCAGCCGACGGAACCGCCACCAGTAGGCCCCTTCGTCATACATGTCCACCGGCGCATGCTCGGGAGGACACTCCCGGACACCGGCCGTCCCCGCCGCAGAAAAGATTCCGGGTACCCTCCCGGCGTCCACGAACACCGGCACGTACACACCGGTGCACGGCGTCACCGGCGTCCACCACAGGTGGGCCAGCCCCTCCCCGCTCTTCGGCAGCACGAACACCGTCGAGCCGGCAGTGTTGCCCCAGGTGAAGTCCGACGGGTGGGAGTGCATGCACAGGCTCAGGAAGTCGGGCATCGCCGCGTTGAAGTACGGGCCGCCCAGAAAGGTGTCCTCGTAGTGGTCGCGCAGCACCCGCTGAGCCTGCCCGAGCCCCACCCCACCGGCACCCACCGCCTCGCCGAGCAGTTGGCGTGAGCGCTGGAGCCGGATGTGTGACAACTGCAGCGGCGTACCAGGGTCGACATAGGCGCGCGCGAAGTCGAACGATCGCCCCGGCGCGGACTCCCACCAGCCGGACTCCACCGCGTGTTCCACCAGGTCGCCGCTGGCGCGGTCCCACTGGGTGCGGATGGTCGGCTGGTTGGAGATGGCGCACGTCCCCGTGGTGACCCGTTTGGCGGCCCAGCGGTGACCGCTGGTCTCCAGCACCCACGCTTCCCGGGCGTCGGCGATGAGGAAGGAGTTGTCATAGCCACCCGTGACCGGTGGCTGCCCCACGACACCGGAGCCCCACTGCCCGTACCGCTCCACCAGTGAGCAGATGACGTCGAGCGCCTGCCGGGCCGTGCGACCCCGCTCCAGACCCAGGCGCAGCAGCTCCATGCCGAGGATGCCGCCGTCCCGGTCGGCGCCGCCCTTGACCGCGGACACCGTGGCCGCCCAGTCCCTGGTGAACAGGGCCTCATTGCCGATGGCCACACCCCATTCGTTCAGGCCCTCTTCGTGTCCCCAGCACCAGTAGGGCGAACCACCCAGGTGCGCGTAGGACTCCTCGACGTCGTCAATCTCGACGTGGGCCAGCCGCAGGGTGGCACCCGCCTGCGCGGTGCGGCGCGGCAGGAAGCGCAGTGGTTGTGTGTCGGACACGGGGCGGTCGCTGTTCTTGGCCAGCAGGACGTGTCCTCCGGGCACGCTGTCGGCCATGGCCACGAAGGTGTCGCAGCTCCATGGAAGCACAGTGGTTTCTCCCACTTCGATGAGAGCCGGCTGTCGGCTCGTGGCGTGGATTTGAGATCTCAGGATCACGCCAAGTCGCAAATTTGTCGACAGTGTGCCTCCGCGGCCTCCCTCCACATCCCGCCCGCCGTGAGAAATCGCCAGGTCAGGGACTTGATCGCGAATCGCGACTTCCGGTCTTACCGGATACGAAGGGATCACCTGACGTGGCCCGGATGATCCGCCACCCCTTCCCCTCTGGCCCCGGAGGGGATTCAGGACGAGGAGATCAATTCCAGCGTCGGCCGACTGTGGACTTCGCCTGGCGCTGGAACCGGCCGGGGCCTGTGCCGGCCGAACAGGACATGGCCGCCGGCGCAGCCGAGGTGGCGGCGCGTCCGTCACTCCCCGTGGGTAGCCGCCCAGCTCAAGGCGTAGCCGAAGCTGTTGAGGGCGCAGTGCACGGCCATGGGCGGGATCAGGCTGCCGGACCGGCGGCGCAGTTCGCACAAGAGCACGCCGGCGATGCCCGTGCCGACGACGGCGGACGCGACGGACAGGATGACGCCGGGTTTCCCGGCACCGAAGACGGCTTCGGCCGCGGTGTTGGCCTTGGTGAGTCCTCGCGACGGGGCCACATGCCAGAGACCGAACAGAGTGGACGAGACCGCCGTGGCCCATACGGGGCCACGAAGCCGGGTGATCAGGGCCCACAGGACGCCACGGAAGCCCACCTCCTCCAGCAGCACCGTGCCGAACGGCACGCGCACCAGGACCCGGAACAACTGCTCCGCGGAAGAATGTCCGGCAGCGCGCTTGTCCTTGAAGGCCTCGTGGGTGAGCGGCAGATGCCATGCGAGGAGGTAGACGGCGAGGACGGCCCCGCCCAGGACGAGTCCCCAGTCCAGCCCACGCTGCGCCGATGCGCGACCGAGGCCCAGCTCCTCCCAGCTCAGACCGGCCCGGCGGGCGATCGTCACGAGCAGCGCGGCCGCGGTGACGCACGCCGGGACGTACCAGTCGTCGGACAGCACAGTGGTCAGCGTGCTCGCAGCCGCGAGCACGCTGACCGCGAGGAGCAGCGACTGCATGGTCTCTCCAGCATCCCTGACGCATGGGGATCGGGCAGATCACGACGCGCCGGGCAGGCGGGCATACCGGTACGGTTCGCCGCGCTGGACCAGTGCGGACCTGCGCCGTTCGAAAAGTCGTCGCTGCACGTCATGCCGCAGCGGCCTGTCCGTCACTCATCCGCGTCCCTCGCCTCCGCCGACTCATGCCCCTCCGGCTGACGCCCCCGAGCCCGCACGCGGCTGCGTTCACGGCCCTGTCCGCCGTCCGTCGACCGCCGTCGGTGCGGCATCAGTTCGCGTATCTGCGCCTCGCCCGCGCCCACGATGGGCAGTGGATGGGAGGCGGCCGGGTACCCGGGGGATTCCGGGAAGGAGAGCAGGCGGCCGGCCGCCGACGGATCGAGGTCGGCGGGGTGGCCGGGTGCGTGCGGGCCGGTGGGCTCCTGGGACGGGTGAACCGCTCGGGAGTGCTCCTCCCAACCCGTGCGGTACCAGGACACGTTGACACGCTGCACTTCTTCGTCCGTGAGAATGCGTACGCCTTCCAGGCCTGCCTCCCGCACCTTCTCGCCCAGTTCGATCAGCAGACCGCCGAGCAGCCGGGTAAGCCGGTCCGCCTCCGCCTCCGCCTCCGCGTCCCCGCCGGCGGCGCCTGTCCCATCGGTGTCATCGCTCCGGTCGCCCCCCTTGCTCTCCATGTGCGCACTCCTTCACGCTCCCACTCGCTCGTGGGCTCCTCCACCTAAGAGCCGTCCGGCAGGAACTGCGTGACCACCCTCACGAACAGGTCCCGTAGTTCAGCAGGTACGCCCATTCTCCGTGCCGCCTCCTCGGGGGACAGCCGCTGGAGTTGTCCGTCCTCGCTCCGGTCCTGATCCAGCGGCAGGTCCTCCTCGGACAGGCGTCCGGAGCGGATCAGCATGTCCCGCAGCGGTACGCCGAGCACCGTCGCGAGGCGTCTCATGGTCTCCAGATCGGGCATGCTCTGACGCTGCAGCAGCCGGGTCACCGCGGCCCGGTGCACCCCGGCGTCGTCAGCCAGTTTCGACTTGCCGCCGCCGCGTGGGCCGTCGATGACGTAGCCGCGTTCCCGCATCAGGTTCTCGACCCATGCGGCGAAGTCCTCGAGTCCGTCGGTGCGCGTCCCCCCGGGCCGGGGGCGCGCGGCGTCCTCCTCGGAGTGCCGATGATCGTTGCGGGCCCTCGCCCACGAGCTCGAAGTCATGTCCTCGCTCTCCCCTCGTCGCGGAGAAAGCGTACCGATCGCGCACGCACCTAAGGGGTGCGTGCGCGCACGTAATGGTGTGAATCCTGTCAAGACATATTCCTGCAGGGGCTGTTGGGCGGACCCGCTGGGACGCCACCGCGCACCTCGCATTCAGGGTGTAGTCACTTGCCCACGCGCACGCGGCGTGGGACACCGGTGCGTCGAGTCTGTCATATTCGAACTGAAGTTCGCATGTTTGCCGGAGAGTTGCACGTGTTCGAAACGCACGAGAACGTCCACCCCTCTCTTCATCAGGTCATTCAGGGATCCGGCCCGGCGAGTCGCGCCCGCTGCCCGCGGTTGCGGGTCCGCAATCAGATGCCGGTCACGCCCGGGTGTCAGGGATGCGGCCAGTGCGGCATCCGGTCATGCTCGCCCCCCTCGCGCGCCCTGACGGCCGGCTGCGGCCGAGCGGCGCTCTTCCCCGGCGCCCGGGGCTCCGGTACCGGGTCCCGGGTGTGCTGGAGGAAGGGCACCAATCGCATCGGTGTGACGGCGTACCGGGTGTCGGTATCGGCCGGGTGGCTGACCGGATGCGGCTGCTCCCGGGCCGTCGCCGTCCCAGCCGCCCGGTGAACCGCTGCCGGATCGTCGGCCCGTGCGCGTTCCTCCCACCCCATGCGGAACCAGTTGAGACGGATGGCGTCGACTTCCTCGGCCGAGAGGATTCGCACCCCCTCGATTCCCGCCCGCTGGACCTTCCGGCCCAGTTCGATCAGCAGACCCCCCAGCAGATGGGAGAGTCTGCCCTCGTCCGCCTCGCCCTCCGTGGCCTCGGAGTCGGCGCGCGTAGAAGCGGGCACCTCCGAGTCACTCCTCTCGTGCCCCATACCCACCCCTTCAAGCCCCACTTCAGGGCTCCCCGCTGTGACCTTGACGGACCCTTCCCACGCTTCTGGTGACACCCCCATGTGTCGCGCCGCCGACTCGGGACTGATCACCCATCGGTTCCCAGCAGCCCTTTTCCCCTCCGGGGCGGCCTTAATCGGAGGTCGTCCACCAGATCGCCGGTGCAGTTGCACGCGTGCGCGCCCGCACGCAGCTCCCGGTGTCCGGGTCAGCGACCCTACAGATGAAGGCTGTTGACGACCCGTCTGCTGGACCTCACTCGCTTGCGCTCGCGCTCGCACCATGCGACGCTGAAATCCGCTCGCATATGTCGAACGAACATTCCCTTATCTGGGGAGGTGTTGTTTGTGTCAAGCCTTGCCACTGCTGTCACTATTCGTTTGAACTGGGCTTTTGTCCGATCCGGCGATCAGCTCGACTGGCGCAGGGCCGCCGCCTGTGCGGACCTTCCGCAACGCTATGTGTTCACCAGGGACCTCTCCGAAGCTGAGATTGTGTTGCGCGCCTGCAATCGTTGTCCGGTACGGGAGGAGTGCGAGGCCGTGGTAGATCCCGCGCACACTTGGTTCGATGGGGTGAGTGGCGGGCGTTTGTGGCGAAACGGGCGTGAGGTCAAGAGGACGGAACGATGAGCACAGACACCGCCGTCATCCTTGCCGGCGCAGACGCGGGCGTCTGGCTCCAGGCTCTCGCTCTCCGGTTTCCCGAGCTGCTGGCGGAGTTGGCGCCCTCGCACGCACATGCGCCGCGGGGTGGCCGCGGCGGCGCACCCACCGCCCCGGCCGCGCCGGTGCGCCTCTTTGTCTCCGACACCCTGCGCGACATCACGGACGGGGTCGTCGAACTGGAGGAGGCCGTACGCGAACGGCTCGGGCTGCGGCGGGTACGGCCTGCTTCTGTTCCCGTACGGCTGCGTCGTATCGCGGAGTTGCTCGACCGGATCGCCGCACTCCCCGATCTGGCCGTCCACGTGAGCGACGAGGCCCGCAGGATGGCCGACCGGTGCGCGCGGGCCCTCGGAGAGCCCGAGCAACTCGTGCGGATCGCGGGGCGCTGCCCCGTGTGTGATTCCGTGTCGCTGCGGGCGCTGCCGGAGCGGGCGGTCGTGATGTGCGTCAATCCCGTCTGCCGGCACATCCTGGAGGACGCGTCATGAACGGAGCCACGAACTCCGGCGCCCCGCTCATCACCGGCGAACTTGCTGCCGCCGAGGCCGGCGTCGCCCCGGCCACCATCCGCAAGTGGGTCCAGCTCGGACATCTGAGTGCCGCGTCCCGGCAGGGCAGACGGCTGCTCTACCGGCTGGAGGACGTGTTCGCCGCCGAGCGGCTGGCTCATGGGCGCGGCACCGGCCGCTGAGCCGGCTGCCCGAATACGCACCGATGCCTCAGGCCCCGTCGTACCCGACGGGGCCTGAGGCATTGCTGTGCCCGCTACTCGACTTCCCCTCGCGGAGCTCGGTTGCGGGAACCGGGGACACCGATCACACTTGATGCAGCGGCAGAGCTGCGCCCACCTCCAGGGCGGCGGACCTGCCGCTTTGTGTTGCCCGGACTTCCGCGTCGCAGTCGCGGCCGGGCATGCCCGTGTCCACGCCTCTGCGCGCGTATGCGCGGACACCGACACGCCTGTTCCGGGCGTTCGCGCGCCGCGTGCGCCTCTCAGTTCCGGCTCTCAGTCCACCCCTCCGAAGGGAGCGTCCATGTGGCCATCCTGACCTTTCCCGACGCCGAGCGGCTTGTCGTCGATTTCCTCAAGAACCGGCCCGAAATGACCGGGGTGACCGTCGACAACCGAACGCCCGTCGGATTCGACGGCACCCAGCAGGTTGTCCTCGTCTCCCGCTCCGGCGGGGTATGGATCGACGACCTCCACCTCGACAAGCCGCTGATCGACCTTGAGGTGTACGGGCCGGACAAGACGACCGCGCACGGCATCGCGCTCGCGGCCCGCGCCTGCGTCCTGGAGCTGGTCGGCACGACATACGGCACCGCCATCGTCACGGACATCGACGAGGCCGACGGCCCGCGCTGGCTGCCGGACTACAACCGGCCGGCCGGCAACCGCTACCTGGCCACGATCCGGGTGTCGATCCGGCCTGCGTGAACACCGGGCGCCGAGCCCGCAGGGGCTCTCGTCGGTCACCGGGGCCCGGCTCCGCACCACCAGCCGTACCTATCCCCTCTCACACGATTCTCACTGAGGAGTACACATGGCAGGCTTCAAGAACAGCGAGGTCCGCATCGCCGGCACCGGCAACGTCTGGGTGGCCCCGGCCGGAACGGCGGCGCCGAAGGAGACCACCGCGCTGGCCACCCCCTGGGTGAACCTCGGCTTCACGTCTTCCGACGGCGTCAAGTTCAACAAGAAGGACAAGAACGACCCGGTCGACACCTGGCAGTCCATGGCGCCGGCGCGCTTCATGCTCTCCGACCGCGATCTGACCGTGAAGTTCCAGCTGCTCCAGATGAACAAGGACACGTTCCCGTTCTACCTGGGCCTGGCGTCGACCTCGATCGTGACCGCCGGCTCCACCGCGGAGACGACGGCCCAGAAGATCGACATCACCGGTGCCCCCGGCGGACAGGACCAGCGCGCCCTGGCCATCGACTTCGCGGACAACAACGGCACCAAGGACCTGCGGTACCGCCTCGTCATCCCGAACGGCGCCGTGTCCGAGGTGGAGGAGCTGTCGCTGACCCGCACCGGCGCCGTCAAGCTCGGCATCACCTTCACTGCGCTGTCCGGTGACACCCCGACCAACCCGCTCGCCACGTGGCTGGTGAACGACCCGGCGGCTCTGGCCTAGTCACCACTGCCGGGCCCGGCAGGCGCTCATCGCGGTCCTGCCAGGCCTTCCCGGGCGCCGGCAGGCGCTTTTGGTGTCCTGCCGGCCCCGTTGGCGTGCCCGGCGTGCCCTCCCCGCACGCCGGGCACCCCCTCCTTCTGTCACAGAGACGACTCACCTGGAGCCCCGCATGGCCGGATTCAACGTCAATGCCGCCCGCGCCCAGCGCCTCGAAGCGCTCGGCCGTGCCTGGACCTTCGACCTCGACGACGACTCGTTCGAACTGCCCACCGAGCTGAGCCGCGCCACCGCGCGCAAGCTGCGCGACCTCGACGACAACGATGTGGACGGGCTCCTCCGGCTCCTGCTCGGCGAGCGGCAGTTCGCGCGGTTCGAGCAGCACGAGGTCACGATGCAGGACATTGCCGCGATCCTGGAGGCCTACGGCAAGGAGACGGGGCTGGGCCTGGGGGAAGGCTGAGCCTCGACGCGCTCGTCGATGAGCACGCCGAGGCCATCGAGGCGGATCTGCTCCGTCACTACGGCACCGACCTGCTCGACTGGTACCGCGGCCGGCTGTCCTCCCGCCGGCTCGCGGTGCTCGTCAAGCATCTTCCCCGGGACAGCGCCCTGGGTCGGGAGTTGCACGGTGAGGCCGCCGACTGGTCGGTGACGGACTATCTGCTGGCCCACGTGGTGGACCAACTCCAGGAAGCCAACTGGATGTTCGCGACAGTCAACCGTGACGAGGACAGCGAACCTCTCGACTACCCGGAGCCCGTCCATCGCCCGGGGCAACCACATCCCCCGAAGGGACACTCCGAGAACACACCGGGGGACTCGTTGCCGTCTCCGGAGGAACTCCAGCGCTTCTTCGCCTGAGACCGCGTCGGCCCCCGAGGTCCGATGCCTAACCTCAGGCCCTCACCAGCCACGTACCCCTCTACAAGGCCCAGATGGCGAAGTCGCCGCCGATGAGCAGGACCGCCAGAGCCCCAGCGATGAAGGCATTTCTCCTCACCGTTTTGGCGGTTTCAGCTTTTCCTTCCGCTTCGTCGCGTCGTGCCAGACCCAGACCGAGGATGAAGAAAATAAAACTGACTCCTCCAATTCCCGCCAGAATTGTTCCCGCGGCTCTGGCCAGCACTAGCGCGTCGCTTACTTCCCTCGCATCGATCACAAATCCCCCACCCGACGAACCGTAACGTCATATGGAAAATGCTCCGTCAATGATGGCGCCACGAACTCCGCATGGTCAAGACGCCTGCCCGAGGAGATGAATTAACTAGTGACAAAGTATACAATAGATGATGTTTATGGTAAATTGGCATCCGTAGAGTACGCGGTCGACGCGCTCCCCAAGAGCGGCAGTTCACAGGCGGTCACGGCCACCGAACTCGACAAGAAAGTAGCCTCCCTGAAGAAGGCGATCGAGGAAGGCCCCAAGGACAAGCCCACAGATTTGAAGGGTGCACTCGCCGAACTCCCGGTCCTGAAAGAAATCCTTGGAGTGTTGAAGGCCGGCGGCGGGATCGCCACAACAGTCCTGATCCTTGTAGCCGTGAAGGCCACGCTTTCAAGCATCGGCGTGAAGATCTTCGACCTCCAGAAGGCCGTCCAGGCGCTCTCCCGGGCCGCTTTCAGTGGCCGGGAATTGACGACAACTGAAAACGGCCGAATCACCCTAGCTGCTCCCGAACAGCCCCAACAGCCCCACCCCCTCCCCTCGGTCACGCAGGTCAACGAGGTCAAGGAGGCGATACGCAAGCTGAACGAAGAGGTGCACACCTACAGTACGAGGGCTCGTGAGCTTCCGTCCTCCCGTGAAATGAGGCAGTTGGCCTCGGCCGGCGAGCGCCTGGACCGGGTTGCACGAAGTCACCGGAACATCGATCAACTCGCCCAGTCCACCCACACGCTCACCCAGCGTTTTACCGCGCTGTCCCAGGCCGTTGCCGGCGCGTCAGGCGGTTCCTGATCAACGGCAGCCACAGATCTGATCGGAGGACACTGTGTCACTGGTCGTCTCCCTCTCTCGTGCCACCACCGCGCTCGGTCGCCTTCGTTCGGCCGCCGGTTCCACCGGGAGCGCACTGAACACCATCAGAAGCCGGACCGGTCAGGCCGACACCGCGGTCGGCAAGTTGCGTACCGGCCTCGGCACGGCCGACACCGCTCTTGGCAAGTCCCGAGGCAGTACTGACAAGTTCAAGACCTCCCTCGACAAGCTCAAGGGTTCGTCCAACAAGGCCCAGGGTGCCCTGCGCGACGTCAAGCGGCAGTCCGACGCCGTCGAGAAGTCCGTCGGAAAGGCCGGCAAGCAGGCCAGCACGGGCGGGAGGTCCATGGGGAGCCTCGGCAAGGGGCTCAAGGGGGCTTCGCTGGCACAGAAGGGGCTCAACCTCGCCATGGCGGCGAACCCGTTCGGGCTCGTCATGGCCATCCTCGCGCCGCTCATCTCCCAGTTCATCAACATGGACAAGGTCACGGCCCTCGTCGCCAAGGGCGTGAAATGGGCCTTCAACGCCATCCTCGGCGTCGTCAGGAACCACGCCGGGCCCATCAAGTCCGTGCTGAAGGGGATCATCAACGCCTTCACCGCACTGCCGCGCGCCTACATCAGCGGCATCAACTTCATGATCTCGGCGCTGAACCGGATCCATGTCTCGATCCCGAGCTGGGTGCCGGTCATCGGCGGCAAGTCGTTCTCGATCCACATCCCCCAGATCCCCAACATCCCCACCCTCGCCCAGGGCGGCATCGTCCCCGCCCGCGCCGGTGGCAGCCTCGCCATCGTGGGTGAAGGCGGGGAGCCCGAGGCGGTCATCCCGCTGTCGCGGCTCGACAGCATGATCGGCTCCGGCGGGGGACTGCGCCGGCTCGCCGCGGCCGTGGAACGGCTCGCCGACCGGCCCGTGGTCGTCCAGGTCGACTCACAGACCATCGCCCGCGCCGTCTTCCTCGGGCAGAGGCAGCTCGCCCGGCGGTAGTACGGCACACCTCCGTACCACCGCCGGGGCGCGCACCCTCGCGCTCCACTCGCGGCACCGGCGGCACCCCGCGCGCGTGGCGGCGGCTCACGTGGCGCCACGAGCGGCACCCCGCGTCCGCCGGACGCCGCGGCACCCCCAAGCCGCGCCGCGGCAGCGGTGGCGCCCACGTCACACCCCCGACAGCAGGCCGACGGCCGATCCGGTCGGCGGCCCTTTTCATGCCCGCGTTCAAGCGTGTTCAAGGCCCGAATCGGGCAGAGAGAGGTGAGTCCACCCATGGGCAATCTGTGGATCGGCCCCCCGGGCAGCCTGTACGAGATCGACCAGGCCGCCAAGTCGTTCGAGCGTGCAGCCGACCTCGGCGTCACGGAGTTCAAGGCGCTCTCGGGTCAGGTCACGCTCACCCGCTATCCCACCCCGGTACGACGGATCAAGCTGAGCTGGGACATGCTGCCGCCCGAGGACGCCCAGGTCCTTGACCGGCTCGCCCGGCGTATCGACGGATCCGGGCCGATCGTGCTGATCGACCCAGCGGCCGTCAATGTGCTCGGGCCCGCCCAGGCCACGGGCAAGGGCCCGGCTGGCGCCGCCGGGCTTCCGGGCTGGTTCAAGGTGGGGGCCGGCGGCTCGGTCGTGGAGACCTCGCCCGGCGTCTTCGGCTTCACCGCCGTCGACGCCACCGGTCAGGTCGCCTGGCGCTGTCTGCCGTGGAACGGCAACTTCCCGGCCGCGCCCGGCCTGCGGGTCTCCTTCCGCCTCCCCACCGCCTTCGCCGCCCTCGGCACCTGTTCTTTGGGCATCGACTTCAAGAGGGCGGACGGCACCTACCTGTCCGGCGTCTCCACTACGGGCCCCTTCGTGGCCGGCACCGTCCCGGCCGGCGCCGCGTACCTCACTCCGACCGCCAAGCCGGGCGTGGCCGGCACGTACTCCCTCGCCGGCGCCTGCCTCACCTTCGGTGGTGACACCGCGGCCGACAACGTCCCCGGCGACGGGCTGCCGCTCATGTCGATCACCGGCTACACCGACACCCCGGGCCGCCCCCTCCCGTACCGCAACGTCGGGATCGATCTGGTGGAGGTGGCCGGTGCAACAGGCTGACGACACCACCGAGGCGGCGCTCGCGGCAGGCGAGCGGACCGTCACGCACACCACCCGGCTCGGCGGGCAGGACGTCTCCGCGCAGGTGCAGTCCTGGACGCTGGAGCGCAGCTACGCCACCGATCTGCCCGCCGCCATGCGGGCGTTCTCCGGCAGCTCCGCCGCCCAATTGCAACTCCAGGTGGGTGGGACGGTCGACAGGACCGACTCCACGTTGTACAAGACCGCGCCCGAGTCGTACTCACCGTGGGCCGACCGCGCCACCGGCGACATCGCGCGCCCCGGCCAGTCCGTGGTCCACGAGGCGGGCGTCGGGACCGCCACGCTCCCCGCCTTCCGCGGCACCCTCCGCAACCGCAGCGCCGCGTCCGGCACCGACGCAGTACAGCTCACCGCCCTCGACGGGGCCGAACGGCTGAGGGCCCCCGCCGAACTGCCGCGCCCCTACACCGGGCTGTACTGGGGACGCCCCGTCGCCACGGCGACCTGGTGCGTGGACGAACTGCTGCGCCAGGCAGGCCTGCTGACCAGCCCGCCCGCCCGCGCCCCGAAGTTCGTCGCGGGCCAGCCGCTGAGCCTCATCCACGCCACCTTGCACGGCGGCTTCGCCACCTCGTACGGCACGCCGGAGGATCTGCCCGACCCGAGGCACTACACCTGGTCGCGTACCGGTGCCCCGCACGAGATGGCGCTGGTGCCCCGCGGTCTGCCGCCCGGCGACAGCGGGGTGACCGTCTCCTGGTTCCCGCGCAGCCGGGTCACCGTGCCCGGCAGCCGGATGCTCATTGAGGCATGGGTCAACACGGCCATCGGCATCGGCGACAGCGTACGGCTCGAACTGGAGCTGAACCGCACTGGCAACTACACCGGCACGCTCTCCCTGGACATCAACTTCTCCAAGGGGACCGTCACCGTGTGGTCGCTCAGCACCGACCCCGCGGTGCCGGGCAGCGGCCTGACCTGGTCGGGGAACGCCACGGCCATGAAGACCCAGCGCGGAGTCTGGCACATCGGCGCGTACGTGGATGTCTTCACGGCCACGAACGGACAGGCGCTGCCGGCCTTCGTTCCCATGCTCACCGGGCCCGACGGGGCCACCTGGACGGGCGTCGGCGGCACCTTCACCGCGACCAATGGGCCTCAGCCTGTCTCCGAACTGCGCAAGATCCGCCTGGTCACCACCATGGCGACCGAGGGAGTTCAGGTCACCAGCGGGCTCACCGCGGCGCCGACCGCAGCGGAGTTCAGCCAGGCCGGCACCTGGACCAAGACCGCGGAACTCGACGAGGCGATCATGCCGCTGCGCACGATCCCCAAGGTGTCGGGATCGCAGTGGGACGCGATCGGCCAGATCGCGAAGGCCAGCCTGTCCACCGCGGAGATCGACGAGCGCGGCCGGTTCAAATGGCGCAACTTCACGCGGTTCGCGACCGTGCCCACCACCGCCGATCTCACCCTGACATCGATCCGCGACATCGCCGCGCTCACCGTCACCGAGGAGATCGACGCCTGCCGCAACTTCTGCGTCCAGCCCGCCAAGGATTGGAGCGCGGTACGGACGGTGAGCGGCGACGTCGTGGTGGACACGGCGGTACGAATGATCCCCCGCACAGGTTCGCTGACCATCTCGTACACCTTCGGCGAGGACGAACTCGACATCGGTCCGCCGGACACCGACGACGACTCGGTGGAGACCCCCGGCTCGTCCTTCCGGGTCGCCGCCCAGCACGCGGCGGGCGCGCCGGCCGTCAAGGGCGCGGTCGAGGCGCAGATACGGCGTGAGGACGGCACCATCGTGCTGCGGCTCACCAACCGCACGTCGCAGGACCTCTACACGGTCACCAAGACCGGTGAGCCGTCCGTCCGGATCGTCCCGATCAAACCGGACCGCGATCCCGTGGAGCGGCAGGCGGTGTCGTACGTCTCCGGCAGCGACAGCGAACGGTTCTACGGCCGCCAGGAGTTCTACGGCGACTCCTCCGACTGGGTCCAGGACCTGGGCGCGGCACGGCAGTTGGCGGACGCGATGCGCGCCGCCGGTGAGCTCCCGGTGCCGGTGCTCGGCGATGTGCAGGTGCTGTACGACCCGCGGATCCAGCTCGGCGACGTGGTGCGCGTCCAGGACACCACCGGCGCCGTGCTCGACACCCTCGCCTGGGTGGTCGGCATTACCACCACCCGGGCCGCCGACGGCGGGGTCCAGCAGAGCCTGAGCCTGCGCGGTGTCTCGGCGAACGGGGTGCCCGCCGACGCGGACCTCACCCCGGACGTCCCGGCGCTGCCGCCCGTGCCCGACACCTCGGCGACGTACGCCGCGGTGGCCGCCGCCTATCCGACGCTCGCCGACCTGCTCGCGGCGAAGCCGACGTGGGGCGACGTGTAGCGGTTGCCCTTGCCCTTGCCCTTGCCCGCGCCGCGAGCCGCCGCGCGCGGGCCCCGGTTCGCGCGGCCGACCCCGGCGTGCGAGCCCTGGTCCGCGTGGCCCGGCTCGCGCCCCGGGACCGCACCCCCCGCCCAGGAGAAAGGCCCCCCATGACCGAGTCCGCACCGCAACCCGTGCTGCCGACCGAGGAGCAGCTCCGTGAGTTCGCCGAGGCCATCGCGCTCGAACCCGGCCCGTCCGACACCGGTCCGCCGCCGGGCGAGATCCTGCTGACCGTCACGGTCGACCCCGCCGCGTAGCGGGCGTCGTAACCCGCCACGCAGCCGGTCTCGTAGCCCTGCCACGCAGCCCACCCCGGACCGGGCCGCACGCCCCTTCCCCGGTATCCCGCTCAACCCGTCCTCGTCAGGAGGAGTCCGCATGGCCATCCAGTACACGCCGATCAGCAATCTGCCCTACCCGCAGGCGTCCGATCCGGCCGACCTCCCCGCCCACCTGAAGGCGCTCGCCGACGCCATGGACGCGCGTGCCGTCCTGCGGTTCGCGGACGCGGCGGCCCGCGACGCCAAGGTGACCGCGCCGGTCGCCGGGATGCTCGCCTGGATCGGCACGCCCGGCCGGCTCATGTACTACACGGGCACGGCCTGGGTACCGGCCGCGCCGAGCCCGGTCTACAAGATCAACGTCGACGCCGGGGACACGACATCCGCGACCTACGTGGAGACCCTGAACAACGCGGTCGGCGACCCCATGAACGCGTCGTTCACCGCCCCGGCCTCGGGCCAGGTCCTCATCACCGTCGGAGGCTATCTCTGGTCGTCGACGGCGAACTACTCGTCGTTCATGTCGGCGAACGTGCGCAACTCGGCGGGCACGATCGTCCTCGCCGCCGACGACAACCGGTCCGCGCTGGTCAACAGCACCTCCAAGGCTTCCGTGTCGACGCAGTTCCTGGTCACGGGTCTTGCGGCGGGCACGACCCACACTGCTACGCCCGCCTACCGGTCGGGGGTCACCACCAACACCGCGAACTTCGACAGCCGGTTCATCCGTATCGACCCGATTCCGTGACGAAGCCCCGCACCCGAGGAGGCCCCATGGCCGCACCCCTGACCGCCGACGCCTTCGCCGCCGCTCTCCGCGGCGAGGGCGTCCACATCCAGGAACACCCCAATTGGCGTACACACAACCGCAATCACAAGGGCCCCTGGGGATCCGTGCACGGTGTGATACTCCATCACACCGCCGGCTCGGACAGCCTCCGCGTCTGCCGCGACGGCATGGCGTCGCTGCCGGGCCCGCTGTGCATCGGCCTCATCGCGAAGGACGGCACGGTCCACCTGGTCGGATACGGCCGTACGAACCACGCGGGGTCCGGCTCCGTCGCCGTGCTCGACGCGGTGACGGCCGAGCGGGCCCTGCCGCCGCCGGGGCCCGACGCCGTGGACGGCAACGCCCGCTTCTACGGCTTCGAGATCGAGAACCTCGGCAATGGCCGTGACCCCTACCCGGCGGCCCAACTCGACGCCGCGGAGCGGGTGTCGGCCGCGATCTGCCGTGCCCACGGCTGGTCGGCGGCAAGCGTGATCGGCCACAAGGAGTGGACCCGCCGCAAGATCGACCCGTCGTTCTCCATGCCGGGGATGCGCACCCGGATCGCCGCCCGGCTGGGCCTGAAGCCGGTGCCCGCCCCCACCCCGGTGGCGTACGAACCCTTCCCGGGCGCCGCCTACTTCGCACCGGGCCGGCGCAGCCCGCTGATCACAGCCATCGGCGAGCGGCTGGTCGCCGAAGGCTGCGGACGGTACGTGGTCGGGCCGGGACCGGTGTGGGGCGAGGCCGACGTCCGCTCATACGCTGCCTGGCAGCGCAAGCTCGGTTACGCGGGTGCGGCGGCTGACGGCATCCCGGGACGCGTCAGCTGGGACAAGCTGCGCGTCCCGCGCACCTGAGGGGGCCGCCGTGTACGACGCCACACGCAGGGCCCTGCGGACCGCACTGCAGACCCTGGTCGCCATCATCCCGCTGCTGGCCGAAGATCCTTCGCTGAGCGACGTCCCCGCCCTCGCCGGGGTCGTAGCGGCGGCCACCGTGCTCAGCCGGCTGATGGCCGTACCTGCGGTGGAGCGGCTGCTGCCGCACTGGCTACGGAAGGAGGGCGGACCGTGACCGCGCCGGAAGCCGAGGGCGTCGCCCTGGAACTGGAGCGCCTCCGCCGCTCCGTCGACGTCGGGTTCGCCACCACCCGCGGCGACCTGGCACTGCTCCTGCAGCGTGCCGACCAGACCGACAAGACCCTCGGCGACCACGAGGACCGACTCGACGCTCTGGAACGCACCCGCTGGCCGCTCCCGTCGCTGGCCGCCGTGACGTCCTGTGCGGCACTGGCCATCACGCTGTGGGAGGCGGCGCGTGGCTGAGCCCGTGCAGATGAGCCGTGCGGGTCAAAAGGGGCCGGAAGGCGCATGGGCAGTTTCCGGCGGTTGTTGCACCACGTGGTGGTGTTGATCAGGCCGAGAGCCGTTTATGCAGGCGCTCGGCTGGGGTTTCCCAGCCGAGCGTTTTGCGTGGGCGGCGGTCGGGGGGATCGGGCGCCGCCTTCGGGCACGGGGGCAGGGCCGCATACGGCGACCCTGCCCCCGGTGCTGTTCAGCGTGAGGCGGGCTGGTGGGTGGTCACTTCAGGCCGAAGGCCCGGGTGATGTCCTGCGTGATGCTGTTGCCCTGGGTGTCCCGGGCGCTGGTGCGCAGGGTGACGAACCGGGCGTCGGCCGGGGCGTCCAGTCGGGCGCGCCAGCCCTCCGCGGTGTGCTGCAGGGCAGCGTGGTGCCAGGTGGCACCGTCGTCGTACGACACGTCCACGCTTACCTCCGTGATCGTCTCGGAACCCGGCCCTCCGGAGAGGTGGGTGGGGGTGACGAGGAGATCGGTCCTGCGCCGGGCCTTGCCCGTGTCGTCCATGCCGCCCACCGCGTAGTCGAGCTGCACCAGCGGCGGAAGACCCCAGGTGCCGGCAGCGGGTTGGCCGGAGGTGAAGGTCCACTCGGTGCGGGTGGAGGTCGAGTACTGGGTGCCCCGGGAGTTCTCCGACACCAGTCGGTACGGCAGGTTCTCGGGTGACAGGTCTGACACGAACAGGCTGTGGTAGGCGTCGTGCGCGAGCAGGGTGTCCCCCTGGTAGAGCCAGAGCTCGGCCGCGTTGTCGCCGGAGGCGACTCCGATGTGCCCGGCGCCGGAGTCGGTCCAGCCGGGTACCTTCACCTGCAGCATGTCCGCGAAGCGCGTCGTCCGGTAGGTGTCACCCATGCGCGGGCGCTGGATGGGTCCGTAGTACTCCAAGGTGGACCTGGTGCCTGCCGCGTAGTGCTTGCGATGGTCGTTGACGATTTGCAGCTGGCCGGCGATGCCGGCTCCTTCGGACCAGTCGGTGTCGGCGGACACCCAGTCGGTGCGGTCGCCTTGGACGGGAGTGCTCAGCGGGATGGCGACCGCTCGGCCCTGCCACACGTCGCTGCGGTTCTCACGGCCGTTTCCGGGCGCGTTGTTGCGGAAGGAGACATCGACGCGGGCCAGGTCATCGGGCTGCGGCCGGTAGGTGAGGTCCTGCGGGATCGTCGGGCTGTGGTGGACGATGTCGTACAGGTAGGCGGTGGTGGGGTGGGACTTCACGTGCAGCCAGGTCTCGCGCTGCTGGATCTGGCCGATGAGTTCCTCGCCCTCGTCCGAGGTGATCGTGGCCACGGTCACCCCCGGCGGGGGCGGAGCGACCGGGCTGAAGATGTCCTGTTCCCAGGGCTGCAGACGTCCCGTGCCGTCGTTGACGACGAGCAGCAGGGTCGCACCTGCGGCGGCTGCCGCGTCAGCCTGCTGCTGGATGCCGACGGTGTCGCTGCGGCGCACGACGACGGCTTTGCCCTTCGCGTCGAGCCCGGTGTAGGCGTCGGTGCCGCCCTTGCCGGCGTAGACGGCCTGGTAGCCGTGACTGCCCTCGCTGATGGGGGTGCGTCCGCGCTGGACCAGGAGGTCGTCGAAGGTGCGGGTGTTGGAGGCGACGGTGAGAACGGGTTGCGCCAGGCGCCAGCTGGTCCCGAACTCGAAGCTTCCGGTCGTGACCGGCTTGTCGGCGGGGAGGGCCCAGATGCTGTCGTACGAGTCCGGCGGCATCCAGGACCCGTTGACGAAGTGCGCGGCGTCCCAGGTACGGGCGACGTCGACGCGGCTGAGCAGCGGTGTGGTCTCCTGCGGGGTGATGACCTTGACCTGCTTGACCTTGGCGGCGTCCAGGTCCACGGTGACGTCCTTGTTGACGACGACCTCGGGTGCGGTGAGCAGGGCGAAGCCCTTGGAGTGCGCCCCGTGGGTGCCCTCCACAGTGGCGCCCAGCTATACCGTGTAGTTGCCGGGCGTCAGGGTGAGCGTGCCGGTGCCGTCGGCGCCGATGACCATCGTGTTCCAGGACTTGCCGTCCGTCACCTGAACCTCGCTGCCGGCCAGCGGCCTGCCGCTGCGGTCCCTGGCCGTGACCTTCAGGTCGTAGTGCTCATAGTCCTTGTAGGCGCCGATGATGGTGTGGGCCACCGTGGTCCCGGCGTCGTCCGTGGCGAGGATCTGTCCCGACACCGATGTGCCGGTCTGCACGGCGTCGAAACTGGTGGTCAGGGTCACGTCTGCGGTGCCGTTGGCGGGGACGGTGACGCTCGGCGCGGACAGCGAGAACACGTCGGGGGACGTACCCGCGCTGGGCTGGACGGACAGGTGGAGGGTGACCGGGCTGCTGCCGGTGTTGGTGTAGGTCACCGTCTTCTGGGACTTCTCACCGGCCGGTGCCGAAAAGCTCCGGTAGCCCCCGTAGACGCTGCCGGTGGCGAACACGGTGTTCCGCACCGCGGCCGCGATGTCCAGACGACCGCTGCCGGCCGCATAGGGGGTGTACCGCGGGGTCCGGGCCGTGGTGCTGATCAGAGCGTCCTTGAGCTGCTGCCCGGTCCAGTCGGGGTGTGTCCCGGCGAGCAGCGCGGCCGCCCCTGCGACATGCGGGGTGGCCATCGAGGTCCCGCTCATCGTCTGGTAGTAGCCGCTGCCTTCGGATGCGTACTGCGAGCGGGCCGCCAGTACGTCGACACCGGGAGCGGTCAGTTCCGGTTTGAGGCCGCCGTCACCCATGCGCGGTCCGGTGCTGGAGAACCAGGCGAGATCATCGGAGCCGTCCACCGCGCCCACGGACAGCGCGGCGTCGGCGACGCTGACACTGTGTCAGGTCCGCTGTTGCCCGCGGCGATGGTGAACAGTGCGCCGGTCTCGCGGCTGAGCGATTCGACCGCCTGGCTCAGCGGGTCGCTGCCGTCGCTGGGACCGGAGCCGAGGCTCATACTGATGATCTTGGCGTGCTGGTCGCGGGCGGCCCACTCCATGCCGGCCAGGATCCAGGACTCCTGGCCCTCCCCCTGGTTGTCGAGGACCTTGCCCACGTGCAGGCGCGCGCCGGGAGCGACGCCCTTCTCCTTGCCGTCCGAGGCGGCGCCCGTTCCCGCGATGGTGGAGGCGACATGAGTGCCGTGTCCGTGGTGGTCCTCGATGTCCTCACCGGGCACGAAGCTCGAGGTGGCGCTGACCTGGCCGGCGAGATCGGGGTGCTGGGTGTCGATCCCGGTGTCCAGCACGGCCACGTCCACGCCCTGACCGGTGTCACCACCGCCCCACACCTCGGGAGCGCCGATCTGTGCGGTGCTGTCGGCCAGGTCGGCCTTCGCCTTGCCGTCCAGCCAGATCTTGGCGATTCCGGCGCCCAGCCGTGGCTCGGCCACGGCGGCAGCCCGCCCGGCGGAGGGTGCGCTGTCCGTAGTGAGGGAGGACCAGAAGGCGGCGGCGTCCGAGCGCTTCTCCGACACGGCCGCACCTTGGATGCTGCTCAGGGTGAGGGTCTTGGTCGCCCCCTTCGGCAGCGCCATGGAGGTACGGGAGCGGGCCGCCGCGTCGGTGTAGGTGACGATCAGCGGCAACTTGTCGGTGTGTGCGTCGTCGTAGTCGTCGGCCAGCAGTCGGGTGATGTCGAACATGCCCTGGTCCAGTCGTCCTGAGGCCACGTACGGCAGGACGGAGGTGGGGTAGACGTACGTGTCGCTGCCGACCGTGCTGGTCACGTATCCGGTGGGCCGGCCCTGGGGGTTCTCCAGGGAGCGGGTGACCTTGCCGTCGGCGGCGGTGGTCACGGTGACCTTGTCACCGGTGATCAACGTGACGGTCCGGGATGTCGGCCGGGCGGCGGTGGAGTGGCCGGCGGCACCGACGCCGCCGGTCTGCGTCGCGGCACCGGCGAGCGTTCCCGGTATCGCCAGGAGCACCGCCGACACCATGCCCGACGCGATGAACAACCTTCTTTTGGTGGGTCTTTGTGGCAAGACGGCCTCTCAGGTGGTTGACGCGAGAAAGTGATCGCGCAACGTCAATGGAAAAAGTGGCGGGTCGACCTGAAGTCGCTGGTGCAGGGTGCGCCAAGCCTCAGCAATGCCAGGCAACTTGAGGGAACCGACGTGCAAGGTGACCACTACGGGTGCCGATACGTCATCCGTGCAGCTCCGGTTGCATGTTGGTGCTGCTTGTGGGGGGTTTGGCAGCGTAGGTCTTGTCGGTGGATGTCAAGGTGTCTGATCTGTTGCGATTCGTTGATCGGCTGGGGGAGTGGATGTAAGGGAGCGGCTTGGTTCCGGGCTCAGTGCGGTCGATGGACCGACGAGCAGTCGAAGTGTGACCGGGGTTGCATGGTGCAGTCCCGACAGCGCAGCGGAGTCGATCCCCGGTCATCGGTCCGGGATTTCAGGCGCTGGTTTCCGAGCTGTCGTTGCATGACGGCCAGTTGGTGGTCAGGGCGAGGATCTCGGCGTCCTTCTTCACGATCACTCTTCGGCAGCAGGCGCAGGACTGCGCAGGCGTGGGAGACCGAGAGGTAGGCGGAGCGAACGAGCATGAACAGCGATCACGCCGGACCAGTGGGCGTTCGCGGGGCCGAGTTGCTCATCTGCACGGACGTAGTACTCGGCACCCGCAGTGTCTCGCGGACAGCGTCGGCGGAATCGACTTCACGAGCCTCACGAGCGCGGGCCGGCCAGCGCAGGAGCGTTGGCCGGCCCGATCCCCTCGAGTTCAGCAGCGAGTTGGTCTGAGGGTGACGTCGGTGGCGTCCGTGCTTCCCGGCCGTACCGTGACCGTCCTCGTCAGACCGGTGTATCCGTCCTTCGAGTAGACCAGCGTGGCGCGGTCGTCCCGCGGGGCCCACAACGACCAGTTACCGGCGTCGTCGGTCCACAGAGTGACGGTGGAGTGTTGGGTCCGAACCGTGACAGTGGCGCGCGTTGGCGAAGTGACAGTGCCGGTGCATCCGGCCCCCCTCACCGTGCCGCTCAGTCGGCTCCACTTCCCCGATGGCTCGACACGCATCGTGATCTGCACCGGTGCCGGCTGGACGGGGCCGTCGAGCCGGACTGCCAGCGCGGCAGTGTAGTTCCCCGGCTGGTCCACGGCCGACGCGTCGCCGGCGTTCAGGGTGAGCGTCACGGTTTTGCTCTTCCCCGGCTGCAGCGTGAAGGAACTGTCGCTTTCGGACAGCCACGGCACGTCGCCGACCGGCCCGCAGATGTCGTACCCCGGCAGTTCCTGAGCGGTCGGCGTGCCGTTGAAGTAATCGGCCGCGCCGCCGATCCGGTACACGCCGCACGCGGCGGCGCCACGGTAGAACGGCGCGGGTGCATTGGGCAGAGCACGCCATTCGCCGGCCACCGGATCGTAGGCGTGCCCCTCGTTGGTGACGGACGAGGTCGGGCCCGTGCCGCCCGCGACACCTCCGCTCATCAGCAGTTGCCCGTTGGCGACCGTCGTCGCCGCGCCCCACCAGCCGGTCGGCAGGTCGGCGACGTGGGTCCACGCGTCCGTGCGCGGGTCGTAGGAGTAGGTGGCCGCCGATCCGTCGCCACTGGCGGTGTCCAGTCCTCCGGCGCAGACGACCCGCCCGGCCAGTCCGCCGCAGGACATGAACGCCCGGCCTGCCGGGTAGTCCGCCGCGCGGCTCCACTGGTCGCGCACCGGGTCGTATGCGAAGACGGTGTTGGCGGCGGGTGCACAGTCGCCGATGTCGCAGCCACCCACCACGTACAGCCGTCCGCCGAGTACGGCGCTGCCTGCGGCGCCACGCGGCTCGGGCAGCGGCGCGCCGCGCGACCACTCATGGGTCGCCGGGTCGTAGATCTGTACGTCGGTGACCGCGTCCTGAGGTCCCCAGCCGCCGGCGACGACGAGCCGGCCGGAGACGAACGCCGCAGACGGTTGCTGCACCGGCACCGGCAGGTCCGGCAAGGCCGACCACAGCAGCCTGACCGGGTCGTAGACGTACCCCCTCGCGGTGGGCCCGTGCCCGTCGGGTGTGCCACCGACGACGTAGATCTTCCCGTCATCGCTTCGGGCCACCGCATTGTCCATGAGCGGGCCGCCCGGGTAGTCGGCCAGCGGTGTCCACACCGGCCCGTCGGAAGCCGTCGAGGCGGTCATGGCCGTCCGGGTGGTGACCATCGGCGACGCGCCGGCCTGCCGGTGACCGGAGCCGCGGGCGCCGTCCGAGGCGACGCCGGGGACACGCCGCACCGGAATCGGCGCGGATGCGGCCTGTCCGCGGGGCTGGGTGAAGCCGCCGGGCTGCTCGACGAGTGAGACATGCGCCGGCGCCGAGCCCGAGTTGGTGACGGTGAACGCCGCCTTCCCACTCTTGCCGAGCTGCACGCTACGCGTCACGGTCGCCGGTTTGACGGTCAGCGCCGCGGTGGCCAACCGGAAGTCCGCCCGGGTGACCGCGTCGGCCGAGACGGTCACCGGACGGGTCAGGCTGACCCGGTTGCGCGCGGACGCGGTGAACTGCTGGCGGCCGTCGCCCTGCGCGAACAGCGCGAAGTAGCCGTCACCGAGGGCGTCGTCCTCGGGCGTGGCCACCGACGTGGCCCGCGGGTCCGGGTGGGCCACCGCCGTCACGGTGGCACCGTCGACACCGTCGCCGGTGTTCGCGTCGAGGACCCGCCCGGCGACGATCCCGCCCGCCACCGGGTCACAGGTGCGGGTGCCGACGTACACGTCGTCGAGTTCCCAGTAGCGGCCGTACTGCCCGTCGTAGTGGAACCGCACCAGTACCCCGCTGCGGCCGGCTGCCTGCGGAATCGGCAGGACAAGGGGCCCGTTGATGATGGCCAGTCCGTGCTCCTCCCAGATCGTCGACCAGGTGGCGCCGCCGTCGACGGACACGTCCACGTCGGCCGCCTGGGTCGGCACGTAGCCGACGAATCGGGTGTGGAACCCGACGACGGGATGGTCGACGCCGGTGAGGTCGATCGGCGGTGTGGTGAGGGAGGAGTCCTTGTGGTCCTGCAAGAAGGTGTCGATGAGGGCGAAGTTGCCGCTGCCGGTCGTCTCGTTGTCGCGCGGAATCACGGTGCCCCGGTCGAACTCCCACCCGCCGTTCTCGGTGGCGTTGTCGACCCGCCAGCCGGCCGGAGTTTCCGTGGACTCGAACCCTTGGGCCGGCATGCCGGTGTAGTGGTGCCGATAGCCGGCGGCGGTACAGATCTCCTCATCGACGGGCACGGCGATGTCCTGATCGACGGCGGTGGCGTCGACGCTGACCGCCGCGTCGGCGGTGCGGTACCCCGGTGACTCGGCTTGCACGTGCAGGGTCAGGTCCGATTGCACGGGCACCCGCATGCGGTAGCGCCCGGTGAACGGATCGGTGTGGACGGCCGGCAGTGGCGTGCCGGGTACGGTCACCGTCGCGTAGAGCGGCCAGCCGTGCCCGGACCCGTCGTTCACCGTGCCGGACACCGTGACGAGTGGCCGCGCGTCGAGGGGGAAACTCTCCGTGGACGTCTGCCCGTCGGTGACCTCGACGGTGCGCTTGGCGGCGACGTAGCCGAACGCGGTGACCGCTACGGTGTACGTGCCGACGGGCCGGGTGATGTCGAACCTGCCGTCGGCGTCGGTGGTGGCGGTGACGTCGTGACCCCCGCCGCTCACCGTGACGCTGGCGTTCTTGAGTGGCGCGTGGCTGGTCTTGTCGGTCACCGTGCCGGCGAGATGGCCGTGGGGACCGGGTTGGCCGAACGCGGAGACACCGTTGGGTGTGCCGAGTCCCGTCGGCCCGTCGTAGCCCTCACCGGCGGTGCACAGGTACTTCGCGGCCTGGTCGCAGGAGCCGTTGTCGCCCGCTGTGACGTCGTTGAGGCTGCCGGTCGGCGCGGCGTAGGGATACCAGTTCGGTGAGTCGCCGGCCGCCGGCCGGCCGGCGAGGGCGTAGACGCCGGCGATGATCGGGGCGGCCAGGCTCGTGCCGCCGTACTGCGACCAGCCGAAGCCGCCGAAGGTCTGGTAGACGGCCAGACCGGTGAACGGGTCGGCCAGGGCGGACACATCGGCGACGGTGCGACCGTGGCATCCGGGGTCGTTCTGGAAGTACGGCTTCGGTTCCACCGCGGAACATCCGCTGCCGGGTGCGCCGGAGTAGTTGTTCCATACCGTCTCGGTCCAGCCGCGACTGGTGGAGGCGTCGCGGGTGAGCGAGGTGCCGCCGACGGATGTCACGTAGGGCGACGATGCGGGATACGACACCCCGTACCCGTTGTCACCCGAGGACGCGACGATCGCCACCCCCGGGTGCTGGTAGTGCTTCTCGCCGGCGGAGATCACGCCGGGGTCCTCGGGCCCGCCGTAGGAGTTCGACACCACCTGCGCGCCACTGGCGACGGCTTGGTCGACAGCCTGGCCCAGGTCTTCCGCGGAGTTGCTGTCGGCCTCGACCAGCAGGATGTGGCAGCGTGGGCACGCCGCCGAGACGGCGTCGAGGTCGAGCGAGATCTCCCCGGCCCATGACTCGTCCGGTACGGGGTAGTCGTGGCCGCCACGCTGGTCGATCTTGGTGAAGCAGCCGTTGTCAGTGGTGCACGGGGGCAGTCCCCAGTGTTCCCGGTAGGTTGCCAGGTCGGACTCGGCCGTCGGGTCGTCGAAGGCGTCCACGATCGCGACGGTGGCGCCGTCACCTCCCCCTGAAGGCAGGTTGTACGCCGAGGAGATGTCGGCCGGCCCGTACCCGTAGACCGTCTCGGCGGGGTCGGCCTGCCTGGACGCCGTCGGCGGGGTGCGGCGGATCGACTGGCACTGGGCGTACCCCACCCGTACCGGTTCGGTGCATATTCGCTCCGTCTTCCACTGACCGGCGGACGCACGGGAGCCGGTTGCGGTGGTGGCGGAACCTGTGGATGCCGTGGTCACCGGGGCCGCCGCGTGGGCCACGTCCACGGCACCGGGAAGACACTGGGCAACCAGTGTGCTGACAACTATGACAGCTGGCGTGAGCAGGCGTAGCAGGCGACGCGACATGATTGCTCCTCCCCAATCGGGCCGGCACCGAGCGTCGCGGTAGTCACGCCTCGTGAGGGGATTTCACATGGTTCCCGTGGTTTCCGTGCACCTGGCCCACCGGCGGCGAAACGGTAGCAGCGAGATGGCGCGCCATGGTGCCCGATTCGGCCAGGTGCCTGTTCCGGACGCAAGGGCCTATGATCACGGCCGTGACGGATACCGATGAGCGGGGAGCGTGGGACCTGGTCGGTCTGTCCGATCTGGACCAACAGGTCTACCGGCGACTCCTGTTCGACCCCAGGGCCGACGCCGAGTCACACGGCGACGCGCTGGGGTGTTCGGCCGCGCAGGTACGTGCCGCGCTGGAACGTCTGGTCTCCTTGGGCCTGGTACGCCGCGACACCGGGACCGGCGACCGTTACCAGGCAGTGGACCCACTCGTCGGCGTCGCCGCATTGGTGCGGGAACGGCGACATGCCCTGGACCGGCTGGAGGCGGCGTCGTACGCGCTGTCACGGGTGTTCGCCGCAGGGCTGATGCGCGCCGAACCGCGACGGCTGTTCGAGGTGGTCGAGGGACCCACGGCGACCGCGAGGCGCATCCACGACCTGCTCGGCTCGGCGAGGAAGGAGGTGGTCGGCATCGACAGCCCGCCGTATGTCGCACCGAGCAGCGCACACGTCGGCGACGCCGAACTCGGTCTGCTGCGCCGAGGCGTCCGGTTCCGCTCGCTGTACGCCAGTCAGGTCCTCGACGAACCGGCGCTCGTCGCCCGCATCCAGTGGATGGTCGAATCCGGCGAGGACGCCCGGGTACTGCCGAAGGTCCCCATGAAGCTGCTGGTGGTCGACCGGGAGACCGCCGTGGTACTCCTCACCGGCGAGGAGACCGCGCCGGAGACCCTCTCGATCGTGGCGGCGCGTTCAGCGCTGACCGACGGCCTGCAGGCGATGTTCGAGCAACTGTGGTCGCACGCCAGCCCGATCCGGTTCGGGCCGGGCGGCCACGGCGCCACGCGGGGGCGCGACGTCGGCACGACCGAGCTTCTCGACTTGCTCACCGCGGGGATGAAGGACGAGTCGATCGCGCGCCACTTCGGTGTCAGCGCACGAACGGTCCGCCGTCGGATCGGCGCGCTGCTCGACGAACTCGGCGCCACCGGCCGGTTCCAGGCCGGTGTCCGCGCGGTCAAGCGCGGCCTGCTCTGATCCCCGCGCCCGTGCCGGCGCGTGGCGGGATGCTCAGGTCGTCGGTATCCGGCAGTGAGTTGCGGAAGCCGACCGGGACGAGGCTGGAGCGACAGGGCGTCAGTCAGACGCCACCGGGCTGTGGGGTTCGTGCTGAGGCGCATGGTGACGCCCGACACCGCGCCCTTCATCAGCTCGCTGGGGGCTGAAGGGCACCGCGTGGCCGCCCCGGAGCCGGCGGGGCCGGCCGGCAGCACGGGATCAGCCGTCGGCTTCCCGCGCCACGCGTTCCAGTCGGCTCCGTTGGCCCTCCCACCATGCCTGATCACCTGGTGCCAAGTTCTCCTTGCCCTGCAGATACCCGACGGTTCCGTCGATGAGCTCTCGCACGATGTCGGCGTGGCCGGCGTGCCGCTGGGTATCGGTGATCACGCGCACCAGAATGTGGTGCAGGGTCACCTCTCGACGTTCCTCCGGCCACCACGGGACGTGGCCGATCGCGTCAAGCGTGAGCGTCGCGATCGTGCTGTCGGAGTGATCCCACGCCTGGCGATACAGCTCAACGATGTCTTCGCGTGACTCGTCCGCCGTGGCCCACATGTCCGCGTTGGGTTCTGCGTCCTCCGTGTACCACCAGGGCGGCGGCTCCTCGTCGAAGAACGGCCGCCCAAACGTGTCGCCGAAGTAACCCAGCTCCACGCCGGCGACATGTTTCACCAGCCCCAACAGGTTCGTGCCCGTGGGGGTCAGAGGGCGACGGATGTCATATTCCGAGAGCCCATCGAGCTTCCACAAGAGGGCATCACGCCCTTCTTGCAGGTATCGGAGAAGGTCAGCTTTCGGGTTCGGTTCGATCATGTCGAGCAGTCTTCCACCGGGCACTGACAACCGGGCTACACAGAACAACGAGGGACGCGAGGCCCGCCGAGTCGGGTTGGCTCTCAGTCAGGGACCCGGCGCCCCTTCGGCTCTCATGGGTGCGGCGGACCCAGCCCTTGCGGTACGCCGCCCAGTCCGCCTCCGTCGCGGCGAAGTCCACGTACAGGGCGACGCCGAAGCGGGTGCGGCCCGAGTCCGTGCGGGACAGACCGAGGCGGGCGCCGCGCACGGCGGCGGTGACCGTCTCGGCGGACGCGTGATGTCCCATGTCGTCCTCGTGGTAGAAGGGCAGGCCCATCAGCAGGTCCGTCGAGGGCGGGGTGACCTCCAGGGCGAGGGAGGTCTGCTGGGCGACATAGCCGCCGTACAGGCTCTGCAGTGGCAGCGCCGTGTCGTACGACATCACCGCGATCTGGTCGACCCGGCGCGCGACCTGTCCGAAGTAGCTCTGAGACCACCACTTGGGGTGTCCGGTGAGGCCGCCCGCCACGGAGTGGAGCGCGGGCAGGGGGTCGATCTGGTGGGCGGCCACCGAGAGCGGGGCGTGGTGGGCCTGCGTGACGTGGTGCAGGGCGTCGAGGAGGGCAAGGTAGTGGCGGTCGCCCGAGTGAAGGGGCTCCAGGTCGAAGTGGGCGCCGTCGAAGCCGGCCGCCAGGACCTGACGGGCGGAACGCACCACGGCGGCCCGTGTCGCCGGCCTCTCCAGCCGGAGGCCGACCGGCCCCTCGCTCGCGAGCTTGTCGCCGAGCCAGGCCTGGACGCGTACGCCGGGCAGCGCCCGGTGCAGGGCATCGATCAGCCAAGTCGCCTTCGGATAAGCCGACGTGGGCAGCGTCCCGTTGTGTTCCAGCGGGCCCGCGTGCACGTACAAGTCGTGGATGCCGGTGCCACGCACACGGCGCACGAGCGCATCGAGGTCCGTGCCGCGCTTGCGACCGTCCACCCAGGCGTGCCCGAGCCACAGGGCGTCCCGATTCCGGGTGTACGTCCCCTGCGCGGGGTCGCCGGCGTAGTTCACCCGCAGGGCAACGGCGGCGGCGAGGGTGGGCAGGAGGAGGACGAGGAGCAGACCGAGGGCGATCCGACGGACCCGGCGAAGCCAGGCACGACGAGGCGTAGCGTTGCCGCGGACCCGCCCGCCGGGGCCCATCCCCGGGGCGGCCTCACCGCCGGCCTCCGGCAGCCCTGGCTCCTGCGGCAACCGTGGCTCCGCCGGGTCGGTGACGAACTCCGACTCCGCCCGCTCAGCACCCGACTTGTCCGTAAGTTCTTGACCCATCCGCTCCGTGTCCATCCCCGTATTCCCCTCGCTCAGGCCCATACGTTAACCCGGCCATTCAGCGGAATCGGGTGAGCCGAGGCACTGAAGGCCCCAGCACGCCGGCAGGCGATCGGCTCGGGGCGTATCCCACCGCACGCTTTGTCCTCCTGGCCGAGCTCGACGCGGCGGCACCGGGGATCGCGCGATCAGGTTCCGGACCAGAGCGGTGACGAGCGGCGGATATCGCCGGAACGCCGGGCCCGTGGGCCCGGCGTTCCGGATCGTCGCCTGCCGGGGCGGCTTCTGGTGCCGGCGGGCGACGTGTGGGCACACCGCGCTCCGGCGGTGCGCCCACAAGGTCAGCGGAGACCGAAGGCCCGGATCACGGTCTGGGTGACCGCGTTGCCGGCACTGTCGTGGGCGCGGGCCCGCAGCGAGACGAACTGTGCCTGCTTCGGGGCGGACAGCCCGAACCGGCCGTCCTTTCCGCTGGTGATCTTCCGCCATGTGCGTCCGTCGTCGTAGGACACCTCCAAGGTGACCGCCGACAGGGTGCCGGCGCCCGTGGCGTGGGCGAGGTGGGCGACGGACGCCGCCAATGTCGTGTTCCTCGCGGCCTTGCCCGCCGCGTCGGTGTCGACTCCGTAGTCGATCTGCATGAGTGGCAGGACCGACTGCTCGTCCCCCACCGGAGCCTGGGAGGTGAAGTCCCACTCGGTGTGCGTGGTGGAGGAGTACGGGCTCACCGTGCTGTCCCGGCTGGCGTCCAGGACGAGACGGTAGGGCAGCTTGCCGGCGCCGGGTGCGTCAGCCTGCACCATGGTGTTTCCCGAGTTCTGGGCGAGCTGGGTGTCACCCTGGTAGAGCGTGAGGGTGTGCGGCATGCGCTGGTAGTCCATGGACATGCCGACGTGGTCCGAGCCGCCCCAGCCGGGGACGTCCAAGGTCAGCCGACTCCCCGTGCGGGTGGGCGGCTTGTAGTTGTTGTTCAGGTACGGGCGCTCGATGGGCGTGAACCATTGCTGTGTCTGCGTGGTGCCCGCCCGGTAGGTGGTGCGGGGCTCGATCTCGTAGAGGAGACCTTCGACGTATGCCTCCTGGCCCCAGGAGTATCCGGGCCCGGTGGAGACCCAGTCGACCCGCTGCGAGTTCACCGGCTCACTCATCGTCATGCCGATGCCCCAGTTGGAGTAGACCGGCCAGTCGAAGCGGAACTCACCGCCGCGCCGGGTCGTATCGGGGCTGTCGAAGTCGACGTTCACCCGCGCGAGGTTCTCCGGGCCGCCCTGGACGACCATGTGGTCCGGGATCTGGTTGTGCCACGTCCACATCAGGTCGTAGACGTAAGGGCTGACCGGCTGCGAGTCCGCCAAGAGCGCTGCCCCGCGCTCGGAGGCCTGGCCGAAGAGCTTCTCCCCCTCGTCCGTGCTCAACAACGCGACGTCGATCCGGGCGGGGGTCTCCTTCCACGGTTCCGGGCTGTAGCTCCGGAACCGGCGCCCGGGTTCGTTGTTCACGACCAAGAGGAGTCTGGCGCCCGCCTCGATCGCCGCGGCGGCCTGGTCGGCGTCGCTGATCGTGTCGTTGCGGCGGACGACCACCGCCTTGCCCCGCGCGTCCACGCCGGCGTAGTCCGCGCTCGTGCCGTCGCCGGCGGCCACGAGCGGGAGCTTGTAGTGACCCTGGGCCAGCGGGGTGACGTCCTGTTGCCGGAGGGCGTCGGTGAATTCGGTGGTCCTGGTGGCGATGGCGAGTGCCGGCTGCTCCTTGCGCCAGCGGGCGCCGAGGTAGAAGTCGCCGTGGGTCACCTTGTGCGTGGTGGGCTGGGCCCACAGGCTGTCGTAGCTGGTCTGGGTCTCCATGTAGTCGCGCCAGGTGCCGCCGCCCATCGAGCGGTTGTACTCAAGGCGCTGGTAGGTCGCCTCGGTCCGCTGCGGCGTGGTCATGTCCACCCGCTCGATCTTCGAGGCGTCCAAGGTGACCGTGGTGTCGCGGTCCATCACGACCTCGGGGTCACCGAGCAACGCCATCCCCATCGAGTGAGGGCCGTGGACACCCTGTACGTCCTTGAACTCCAGCACCGAGTAGACGTCGTTGGGGAGGAACATCTGCGCCGTGCCGGTCTCGTCGACGAGCCAGAACTCGGGCCCGAACTCACCGGACCGCAGCAACTCGACGACTCCCGACATCGGCTTGCCGTGTGCGTCCTTGAGGACCAGGGTCAGCTTGTGGGCGATGTCGCCCAGCGACACGGCCGTGTGGGTGACGGCCTTCCCCGCCGTGTCGGCCGCGACGACCTGTCCGGACCAGCGGCCGTTCCCCGTCGCTTCGGAGCCGTCGATGATGATCGTGACCTCGGCGGTACCGTGGGCCGGCACGACGACCTGGGGGGCGGACAACTGGAACATACCCGCAGGGGCGTTCGGGGCCTGCACGGACAGGTCGAGGGTGACCGGCGAGCCACCCATGTTGGTGTACGTGACCGGACGCCTCACCGCGTCCGACGGGCCCGTCGTCACCTGGCCGGCGAACGCGGTCGCGGAGGCGAAGACGTCGGCGCTCAGCGCCGACGGGACGTCCACCCGGCCGCTGCCCGCCTGGAAGGCGTTGTACTTGGGCGTCCGCTTCGAACTGCTCACCAGGAGGTCCTTCAACTGGGAGCCGGTCAGCCCGGGGTGCGCCGCCGCCAGCAGGGCCGCTGCACCCGCGACATGCGGGGTGGCCTGGGAAGTCCCACTGAACGTCAGGTAGCTGCCCTCGCCGGACGGCGAGTACTGAGAGCGTGCCGCCAGCACGTCGACGCCGGGGGCGGTGATCTCCGGCTTGAGCCCACCGTCGCCGACGCGCGGGCCCTGGCTGGAGAACCAGGCGACGTCGTCCGAGGAGTCGACGGCCCCCACGGTCAAGGCGGCGTCAGCCGCGCCCGGGCCGCCGATGCTGTAGTCCGAGCCCGTGTTGCCCGCGGCGACCACGAACAGGGCCCCGGTCTCGGCGCTCAGGCGGTCGACCGCCGCGCTGAGAGGATCGGTGCCGTCGGACGGGGCAGAGGAGCCCAGGCTCATGTTGACGATGTCCGCGTGCTGGTCCACCGCGGCCCACTCCATGCCGGCCAGCACCCAGGATTCCTGGCCGGAGCCCTCGTCGGAGAGCACTTTGCCGATGTGCAGATCCGCACCGGGCGCGACGCCCTTCTCCTTGCCGTCCGATGCGGCCCCTGTGCCGGCGATGGTGGACGCGACGTGGGTGCCGTGCCCATGGCGGTCCGTCACGTCCTCGTCCGGGACGAAGCTCTGCGCGGCCGCTATACGGCCGGCCAGGTCAGGGTGTTCGGCGTCGACGCCGGTGTCCAGGACGGCGACGTCCACGCCCTTGCCGGTGTCACCGGCCTCCCACGCCTGCGGCGCGCCGATCTGGGAGGTGGACTCGGCGAGATCCGCCTTCACGACCCCGTCGAGCCAGATGCGGGCGATACCACTGCCGAAGGCCGGTTTGCCGGACGCGGACGCCGCTGCCGTGGACCTCGAACCGGACGGCGGAGCGGAGGTGACAGCCCGCCAGAAGTCGGCCGACCGATCCCGGTCCTCGGACATAGCGGCACCTTGGACGCTGCCGAGGGCCCTGACACGGGTGGCGCCCTTGGGGGTTGTCGAGCGCAGCCCTGAGGCGGCCTTGCTGTCGTACGAGACGATCAGTGGCAACTGGTCGCGATGTGCGTCGTCGTAGCCGTCCGCGACGAGTCGGCTGATGTCGAACAGGCGCTTGTCCAGCACGCCCGCCGCCACGTAGGGGAGAACGGATTCGGGATACACGTACAGGTCGCCGTTCGACTCCATGATGCGTGCCTGGGCTTGTGTCCCGGCGGCACCACGCACATCGACGGTGCCGCCGGCAGCGCCGGACCGCCGTGTGACCACCACGTCTCCCGTGATCAGGGTGACCGAGTGGACGCCCGGAGGCACATTGCGCTGCGCGGCGGGAGCGACGGAGTCGGTGGCGGCGGCGTGGGCGGCGGACGAGGCGGCGGGCTGTGCCAACGACAGGAGGGCGGCGCCGGCGACGGCGAACACGCTCCAGCGTCTCGGTGATGATCTCAAGGAATTCCCTGACTCTTCCGTAGGGCCGGGCAGGCCCGCAAGCGATTCATGGCTGAAGTGACGGATCGGCGCCGTGATCGGATGGCCGACGCCGCGGACCGATCGTGGGGGTTGTGGGATCGCGGCAGGTCGGCGTGGACGATCAGAGTTAAGGCTTGTGGCCGGGAGATGTATAGATCAGACTCGTGTCTGATATCGCCACCTGGCGAATCGCGCCACGGCCGGACGGGCTTGGATCAGACTGGGAAGACAGGGCGTTCGGAGTCCTTGTTGGGTAGCTCGACTCGAGAACCGAGCCTCTTGTCCACAGCCGCCCGGGGCGCCGCGATCATCCGGTCCGGCGTCCTGGCGTCTGCGGTTGTCGGTGTTGAAGGAGGCCTCCTTTCGCGTATCGGCACGAGCGCGAGGAACTGACAAAGCGAGTCGATGAGGCACGACGGGCACTGGACTCGCGGTCGGTCGCCGGGTTCAGATCCAGCCTTGCCTGGCGGCCTCGGCGCCCACCTGGAAGCGGGTCTCGAGGCCGAGGCGGGACGCGATCGTGGCGATCCGGCGGGTCACGGTGCGCGCGCTCGTGCCCAGTTGCCGGGCGATCGCCTGGTCCTTGTAGCCCGCGTGCAACAT
>NZ_JAYWVC010000330.1:0-5849 GCF_036281785.1 Streptomyces chiangmaiensis
CCGGGCTTGTACTGGGCGGCCACGATGCTGCGGCATGTGGGGTTCGAGTCCTGGCTGGAGCGTGACCACGCGATCTCGATGGACTTCGACCCTCGTGTCACGTGGTTCGCGTCGCAGCCGTTCTGGCTGTTCTGGACGACAGCGGAGGGGGTGCGGCTGTCCCATGCGCCGGACTACTTCGCCCGTCGGGCCGACGGGACGGCCGTGGTGGTGGACTGCCGGCCGGAGGGGCGACGCAAGCCGCGGGACCTGGCCAAGTTCGCCGGTACGCAGACTGCATGCGAGGCGGTGGGGTGGGACTTCCGGCTCGTGGGCGAGATCGATCGGGTGCGGGTGGCGAACCTGCGGTGGCTTGCCGGGTTTCGCCATCCGCGGTTCGTGGAGGCCGGGCTGGTGGAGGCGGCGGAGGCCGCCTTCGACATTCCCGGACCGCTGGTGGGCCAGGCGGCACAGGTCGGTGACCCGATCCTGGTCCTGCCGGTCGTCTTTCATCTGCTGTGGTGCGGGCGCCTGACGACGGACCTGTTGCGCCCCTTGGGTGATCACTCTTTGGTGAGCCGGGTGGAGGGCTGATGACCGAGCGCGAGCGACCCAAGGGTGTGCTGAGGGTGGGTGACCGCGTCCGGTTCGAGGGTCAAGTCCACACGGTGGTGGGCCTGTCGGGCACGACCGTCCGCCTGGTCGACGAGCACAACACCGCAAGCATGGTGATGTTCGCCCACTTGATGGCGTCGGACGGATTCGAGCTGCTGGACTCGACAGCGCCCACGCCGGGGCTTCCGCCCTTCGGCCTGCTGGACACCGTTCCCGAAGTGGCATTGCGCAAGGCCCGGTTCTTCGAGAAGCACCTGGTCGAGGTGGAGACCGGGCTCCCCCCCGACGCACCGAAGGGAACTGTTCCCAGGCCGGAGTACGACCCGCAGTGGCGAACCGTGAACGAGCGCCTCGTGGCCAAAGCGGCCGAGCTGACCGCGGCAGGCAACGAGGTGTCGGAACGGACGCTGTTCCGGCTGAGGTCGAAGTGGCGGGACGAGGGGCTCTGGGGCCTGGTGGACCGGCGAGCCACCAGGTTGTCCATGGCACCGGGCACCGGCCGGGTGGACGAGCGCCTGGTCGAGGCAGTGCTGGAGGTCCTGACCGCGCAGGAAGATTCATCGACGGGGACCCGCACCCGTGTGATCCGGCAGGCCGAGAAGCTGGTCGCCGAACGGCACGGGGAGGGCACGGTCCCGCTGCCGTCGCGGGCAACGTACTTCCGGCTGCTCAAGTCGCTTTCCGAGGGGCGTCACAGCTTCGGGGCGGCCACGACCCGGCGCTCTCTGGCCGGGAGGCCGGAGGCTCCGTTCACCCCGACGCTGGCCGCCCGGCCCGGCGAGGTGGTGCAGATCGACACCACCCCGCTGGATGTCCTGGCCGTCCTGGACGACGGCGTGACGGGACGTGTCGAGCTGACGATCGCGGTGGATGTCGCCTCCCGCACCATTTGCGCGGCAATCCTGCGGCCGGCCGGGACGAAGGCCGTGGATGCAGCGCTGCTGCTGGCGCGGATGCTGGTGCCCGAACCGATGCGGCCCGGCTGGTCGGATGCCCTGCGGATGTCGGCCTCGCTGATCCCGCACGCCCGGTTGATGAGTGTGGATGCCCGCCTGGAGCACGCTGCGGCACGTCCGGTGATCGTCCCGGACACGATCATCGTGGACCGGGGCAAGGTCTTCGTCTCGGACACGTTTGTCGCCGCTTGCCGTTCCCTGGGCATGTCCGTCCAGCCCGCGCGGCCGGCCACGCCGACGGACAAGGGTGTCGTGGAGCGGACGTTCGAGTCGATCAATACGCTGTTCTGCCAGCACGTCGCCGGATATGTCGGCTCCGACACCACCCGCCGCGGCCGCGACGTCCAGGCGGTCTGGACGATCGCGGAACTCGCCGATCTCTTCCATGAGTGGGTTATCGCCCGGTGGCAGACCCGCCCGCATGACTCCCTGCGCAGTCCGTTCCTGCCGGGCAAGGCACTCTCGCCGAACGAGGTCTACGCCATGCTGGTCTCCCGCACCGGCTATCTGCCGGTCTGTCTCGGCGGTGACGACTACATCGAACTGCTGCCCACGGAGTGGCGGAAGATCAACGACTACGGCATCACGCTCGACTACCGCACCTACGACTGCCGGGAGTTGGGGCCCTACCGGCGCCAGCCGTCCGGAGTGGACACCAAGGGCAACCTCTGGGAGATCCACTACGACCCCTACGACCTCTCGCATGTCTGGGTACGCGACACCCGGGCCGGGGGCTGGATTACCGTTCCCTGGACCCGGCTGGGCACGGTCTCCGCGCCGTTCGCCGATTTCACCTGGCGCCATGCCCGAGCCCTGCTGGCCGCCAAGGGGGCCGACGACACCGACGAGGACGCCATCGCTGTCGTCATCGACGACCTGCTGACCCGCGCCGGCAACGGGCCCGACCGGCGCGTCGCCGCCCGCACCAAGGCGGCAACAGCCGCACCCGCCCTGCCCCAGGCTCGGCGCGAGTCCGAGCCTGAGGCGGACGAGGAACCGGAAGCCGAAGAAGAGATTGCCCAGGTCATCCCGTTCGGCGTGTTCGACGCCTTCACCGACGGGAGCCGCTGATGACGCACTTCCTGGAGCCGGAAGAAGTCGACCACCCGCTGACGACCAAGGAGGGCTGGATCGCCTTCGTCGCGGAGACCACCACCGCTCCGGCCGTCCTGGCACCCGCTGCCCTGCAGCGGCTCACCGAGCCGGAACGAACCGCCTACGACCAGGCCCGGGAGGACTACCACGCACAACTCGTCATCGTCTCCACCCCGACGATCCGCCACGTCGCCGCGACCGGCCGCAAGCGCATCCTGCTCAACCGGCACCAGCACTCCGCCCGCCGCGGACTGATCGTCTCGGGCCCCGCCGGGACCGGAAAGACCACCGCCATCACCCAACTGGGCAAGAACTACGAACAGCTGGGGCGACGCCGCGGCGAGATCCCACCGGACTCGCTGCCGGTCGTCTACGTCACCGTCCCGCCCGCGGCCACCCCGAAGATGCTCGCCATCGAGTTCGCCCGGTTCATCGGCCTTCCGCTGCCCTCGCGCTTCAGCCAGGTCGAAGTCACCAACAAGGTCTGCGACCTGCTCTGCACACTCGGCTGCCGCCTTGTGCTCATCGACGAGCTCCACAATCTCGACATCGGTACGCGGGCGGGCGCCGAGGCATCCGACCAGATCAAGTACCTGTCCGAACGCATCCCGGCGACCTTCGTCCTGGCCGGCGTCGACGTCGAGGGCACCGGGCTGTTCGCCGGACGCCGCGGCGGACAGATCGCCAGCCGCTACACCCTCATCCCCACCAGCCCCTTCCGCCACAAGACCGAGGAACAGCGCAACTCCTGGCGATCACTCGTGGCGACTCTGGAGGAGTCCCTGCGACTGCACGCCCACCGGCCGGGCACCTTGCTGAAGCTGAGCGCCTACCTGCACGACCGCACCGGCGGCATGATCGGCAGCCTGTCCCACCTCGTCCGCGAAGCCGCCCTGGACGCCATCCTCGACAGCAGCGAGAAGATCACCAAAGCCTCGCTGGAACGAGTCGACCTGGACGAGAGCGCCGAACAGCAGAACCTGACACGCGCACGCCGACGCCGGGTCCGCAATGAGAAACGCATCGCGTGACCACCAGGCCGCGGCTTCTGCCGCTCACGCCACCGCCCGTCCATCGCGAGACCATCGGCTCCTACCTGAACCGCCTCGCCGACGCCAACCATCTCACCATCGGCTACCTCTCGTCCCTGGTCGGTCCGTCGCGCCAGCACCGCCGAGTCGACAACCGAGTCGGCTACTGGACCCCAGACGCACTGGGACGGCTCGCCACACTGACCGGCCGGAGCCCGTCCTGTCTGATCCACGCGATGCCGCCGCTCGGCACGATCAGCGACCCGCTCCGACACCTTCGGTCCGCCACCGAGGAGGTCATCGAGCCACGGCGCCGCCCGGCCTGTCGCCTCTGCATGGCCCGGCGGCACATCCACGGCCTCGTCGTCCGCAGCACTCCACACCATGAAGGCATCTGCCACCGTCACCACCGCTGGCTCCTCGGCGATGAACAGCATGACCTGACACGGCTGCCCGAGATCCTGCGAGCCAATTTCCGGCACCACCGGATCGTCCGCCGAGGCGCACATCCCTCCACCGCGCTGGCCTACATCGACGCCCGCGACCGCCTGACCAGGTGGTTCACCAGCGAGAGGAGCGGTGAGCCGCTTCGGCAGAGATGGAACCGCCGCCTCCACATGTTGGGCGAGGACCCGTTCGGTGATCCCCACCGTCCCTCCGACGCCCGGATCGAGCTGGCCACTTACCCCGAAACCATCGTCCTCAGCGGCCTGTTGGCCTCGCCATACTGGCGAGACCATCCCCAACTGCCAGCCGAAGCAGCACAGCGACTCAACATCGCACCCCATCAGCTTCCGCTGCATGAGATGGTCATCGCCACGATCGGGAAGGGGCGGTGATCTCACTCCCCACCTGTCAGTGTCGATCGTCATCATGGGAGACATGACCAACCCGAACCTGACCACCGGCAGTATCTGGCGGCTCCACCACGGCGATCAGGAGATTGCCCGGCTGACCGTGACCGGCGCCGATATGCCCTGGACACACGCAAAAGTCGAGACACTTCCCGGTTTTGAAGAGTTCCGTCCCCTCTTCAGTGAGCAAGAGCGGGCTGCCGACGAGGAGGACTGGGAACGGGCCGACGCCTGCTACATCCAGATCCGCAGTGCGCTCACCCTGACGTTTCCCGACGGCGGCCCGGTCGCCGAGTTCATGCTGCACATCCATGACGACGGCACCGCCGGCTGGCGCTGGCACGACGAGCCCTTCGACGCGGTGAACCCGTGACGACCTGGGTTCGCTGCTTCTGGGACGAGGAAGACGTCTGGTTCTACTTCGAGCTGGACGCCGATGGCTATGTGATCCGGCAAGTCGAGTTGCAGGAGCCCGGAAACAAGACTCTGGCTGCTGCTTCGCTGGCCGAGTGGCAAGAAGCCCAAAGAGACGGTCGGTCAGCTGAATACGAGAGCTTCAGGATCGTCAGCGGCGCCCCTCTTCCTGAGCACGTCCACTACTGCGGCTTCCGACCAGGAAACTGCCATATTCAATGCGAAACCGGCCGTCAAGCGTCTCGCCAACCTGACAAGGTCCTGCTCAGGCGGCATCACCCTCGCCATGATCCATGAGACGCGCCAACCGCACCGCCCACGCGTCTTCGCGACACCTCGTCGTTACCCCCAGCAAGTCGCGCTTGAACCTGTCACCCCGCAGGTCAACGGCCTCGCCCCTGCAAGATCTAATGAGACGGGACATACTCGTAGATGCGCGCGACCGAGAGTTGCAGGGCGATGGATCTCCACGTGACTGGGTCGAGTTGCGCGTGGAGGGGTGAGTTGGCGCCTACCCAGGCGGCCCAGGAAGCGAGCCAGTCGTAGAGGGTGCCGTGTGCCCAGGTGCCTGCGTCGCCGGCCCATTCGCCGCGGTCGGTCTTCGCCTGGCGTTCGCGTTGGTCTCGGGCGAAGTCGGTGGCGAGCGTCGCGGCGTACGCGCGCAGATCCCCGGCGGTGTCGACGTCCTCGGGCTTGGTGCCGGAGTCGGCGAGCACGCAGTTGAACCCGGGCGGGGTCGTGCGGACCGTGTCCAGTTGGTAGGCCAGTCCGCGCCAGCCGGGCCGACCGGGGGCTTCTTCGTGCAGCAGGTCGATGCCGTCGAGGCGGCTGCCCAGCAAACGAGCCCAGCCCCACAGGAAGCCGTTAATGCTCTGGTGGGCCCAGTGCTGAGCCGTGGACGCCTC
>NZ_JAYWVC010000331.1:0-5838 GCF_036281785.1 Streptomyces chiangmaiensis
CCTGGCGGACGATGCCGAGAAGGGTCTGCACCAGGCCGCGAACAAGGCCAACTGGGCAGGCGAGAACAGTCAGGTGACCAAGGAGTTCATCGGCAAGACGGCCGGCGAGTTCCAGGACGCGCACACTCAGGCCCAGACCATCCACAACATCCTCAGCGACACCGCCGGAGAGCTGAAGAACTACCAAGCGCAGCTCGCCGTGGCGATCGAGCGCGGGCTCAAGAAGAACCTGACGGTGATGGACACCGGCAAAGGCACGTTCACCGTGACCATGAACGTCCACCCGGACCGCGCCGCGTCCGGGTACACGCCACCGGAGCACGACGAGGGCGATGTCACGGCACTCCGGGACGAGGTCCAGAAGATCCTCAGCAAGGCCACCGAGAGCGACAACTCAGCGAACACGGTGCTCACGGCCCTGGTCGACCAGACCGACTACGGGTTCTCGGACGCGAGCTACACGGACCGCGACTCGGCCGCAGCCGCCATCAAGGAAGCCGACGAGCTGGCCAAGCTGGCCAAGAAGGACCCGGAAGATCTGACGCCCGCGGAGTTCGACAAGCTCAAGGCCGGGCTGAAAAGTTATGCTCACGACCCGCTTTTCGCAGAGCGTTTCGCCACCGACCTCGGGCCCGAGAAGACGCTTGAGTTCTGGGCTGGAATCAACGACCCCCACAAGGCAGCGCAGTTGGGGCAGGCGCGGGTCGACCAGTACGGCGATCTGCAGCGCAACCTGAGCCTCACGCTCGCCACCGCCTCCCAGAGCGGCTCGGCCGCCATGACCGAGTGGAAGGGCAGGATGATCACCCTCGGCGACCATCCGATCGGCGGGCAGATGGGGCCCATGGGCTTCCAGGTCATGAGCAACCTCATGCGGGTCGGCGACTACGACGACCAGTTCCTCAAGAGCTACGGCACCGCCCTCATGGCCACCGAACGCAAGCTCACCGACAACGGCGAGCACCGCAACCCGGCCTGGCAGCGCATGGGCGTGGAGCCGTGGCTCAACCGCATGGGCGGCGACAGCGGCTCCGACCCGTTGACCGGCTACCTGAGGGCGCTGTCCAACAGCCCGGACGCCGCCACCGACTTCTTCAACGAGGAGTACCTGCCGAAGGGCGGAGACCACAAAGAGGCCGTCTCCAACTTCAAGTACCTTTTCGAGGACCGGGAGTGGCCCCAGGAGACCGACCTCAAAGGCCACGACATACACCCCGGACAGAACAACCTGGCGATGGCCCTCGAGGCGGCGACGACCGGGCACCCGGCGGGCGAGCTGCCGACGGCGGACACGCCTGCGCACAACGCGGGGCAAACGAAACTCTTCGAGAGCCTCGTGTCCTCCATCTCGGACGACAACGAACGGCTCACCAAGAACGGCTACATGTCCGACAGCATCGGGCAGATCACATCAGAGTATCTCCCTGACATCAATCGGGCCATGACAGACGACTCCGACGGAGACACGAACAAGCTTTTCCCTGTGGCCGGATCAGCTGCCACGCTCAATCACCGGGACGTGACGGCGCTGCTCATTTCAGTCGGGCAGAACCCTGAAGGCTATGCAGCCGTCGAAGTAGCAAACAAGTCCTACATGGCAAACCTGATGGACTACCACATGAACCCGGACCTGCTGGCGGACGACCGGTACTCCAAGGACACACAATTTGCCATCGAGCAACTCGCCCACGGTTCGGGCGAGATTTCGGGAACACTCGCCATCGGACGTCAAGAGGCAGTTGCCGGTCCCGCAGCCGAGAAAGACGACGCTTACGATCATGCCGTGTCTCAGTGGAAGAACGGTATCTCCGGCGTTGTCGGCACGGGAATCGGCATCGGCACAGCGTTCATCGCAAGCCCAGTAGCCGGAGCTGCAGCCGGTGGCGCAGCCGGCACTGCCAGCAGCATGATCCTCGAAGAACTGTTCAAGAACGCCGAGGGCCACGCAAAGGACGACGCCGGAGCCGTCATGGGGGAGAGGTGGGAAAGCGGCCTCGACGAGAACGCGTCGTATAGCGAGAAGGCTGCCGAACTCGCCGCCAAGGCGCACAACCGAACTGACCTGCAAGACATGAGCATCGATGAGAAGGCACGCGCAGCAGCGCAGCAGGGCTTCAGGGATGCGGGTACAAACACCGAGTACATGGCTCCGCATCTCAAAACCGAAATCTGACACCATGCGAGAGGAACTCTTCATGTTCCGCCCCTGGCTCAACCAACCTGCACAAATCGTCCGAGCTTCGGCTTCTGTAGCTGTCGTGCTGGCCGGAGCACTGGCTGTTTCTGCATGCTCGAGCGGGGGCGGAGAAGAAGAGAAAAGGTACACGATCCCCAGCGCCCAGTGCGGAATCTCACTGGATCCCGAACTACTTGGCACCTTCCTGGCAGGAGGTGACTCCATCACCGTGAAGCCTTCGTCTCCCAACGGAGGGACAAAACGGTGTGATCTGATCGTTGATGGCAGGGTATCAGTTCGGCAGATTCAGACGTGGTGGAGTAACGGGGAGAGCGTCTCCACTGTCGCCGCTGCATACGACAAGATGGACGACGGCCAAGTGGCCGACAACAATCGATATCTCTACACGGGCACAGGTGCGGTAGGAAAGACTACGACCACTTGCAAGTCCCCGGATCATCCCGATCAGACCCTGTACGCCGTGGTCCAGGTGTTCACCCCGGACGAGTCCGACTCCGGTGCGATGAAGAAACTGATCAGGGCCTACACCAACGCGCTTGAGGATTCCAGCGAGTGCCGCTGATTGCCGTTCGTCCTTCCTCTTTCCATGGCGCGCTCCACCGGCTGGCACCGTCAGCAGCGTCGTACTCGGAGAGTTGTTCAAGGACGTCCAGGGCAGCAACCTCGAAAACAGCGCGCTCCCCTCCGCTCAGCTCTGGGAGGACAGCCGCGAACGGAATGCCGCCCTGGCAAGGGGCCGCCATCGATGCGGCCAATGCGCACCACTTCTCGTTTGCCGGCCAGGTGGGCGAGTGGGCACGCTACGGCGCTCAGGACGGCTTCAACGATGCCTCCACGGCTGGACGACGCATGGCTGACGACCTTGGAACCGAAATTTCCTAACCAGGAATCCAACAATGCCACGTATCCGACCCCATTCCCCCTTGGCCCGCGTCGCCGCCCTCTTGGCCACCGGTCTGATTCTGACCGCCTGCTCGTCGGGACCTTCGGGGGAGAAGCGGGAGTACGCCATTCCCTCATCGCTCTGCGGAGCAGCTATATCGCCCTCAGCTCTCGAACTGCTTCTTCCGGCAGGGAAAAAGACCTCAACCGTGAAGAGCGGGCCTTCCGGCTTCACTCGTTGCCGGCTGGTGGTCGACGGGCGCGTCGCCGTCTCCAGCGTCATCGAACAATGGGAGTCAGGGACTACCCTCAGGAACGTTGCCTACGGCACCTACGGTCTGTCTTCCGCCAGCGTCAAGAAAGAGGAATCGGGGTACATCATTTCCCAGTCGACGGCCGTGGGACATGCCTCTTGCAGCAAGCTACAAAAAGAGGGTCACGAAGTCTTCACCATGATCCGCAAGGAAAACGGAGCTGTCGATACAGCGGCCATGGAGAAAGCCATCACCGAGTTCACCGATGCGGTCTCCACGTCCAAGCAGTGCACCGAATCTGATGGTTGAGCCTGGGAGCGGGAGTGCGTCCACATGGGCTTTCCCTGCCGTGCCGGTCTCCTGCTCGAGTCCGCTCGCCTCGTTACCGATCTTGGTTGCCGCGAAGTCGAGCCCTCCTCACCCTATCTCGCTTGTGTGTTCCGGGTGAGGTCCGCCGGCTGTGAGGACGTCACCTGGAACGCCGCGCCCGCATTCGATAGATGAGCAGCATCGACACACTCGACGCCGGCTTCGACGAGCGTGTCGGGGGCCCGGGGAAGCACAACCCGGTCTACGGCTCCTCATACTGGACACCGAGATCCCCGACTGATATCAGGATGCACGGGTCAGTTATCCACAGTATTGGAAGGCGAAATGCAGGAAATTTTGCGCGGCGGAGCCCGTCACGCCGCTGTCATTTTCGGAGCGGTACTCATGGCCGCCGCAGTCGCCTCTTGCTCTTCGCCCCCTCCTACTCGCGAGTACGCCATACCGAAGGACCTGTGCGGCACCGAGATTTCCAGCACCTTGCTCGAGCCTCTGCTACCCCCTGGCAAGGAGATCGTTATACGGTCGACATCAGCGGTCGATGTGCAGCGCTGCCGCCTCCAGATTGATGGCGAGGTGGCGTTCTCCAGCAGTGTGGAACGAAGAGGTGCCGATGTTTCGGCAAGGGACGTGGCTATGTCCGCGATTGGCGTCGGGCCGAGCGACACGAGTACAGACAACGGCCGGTTCATTTACTCGAAAACGGGAGCTGTCGGCCGTATCGAGTGCAAGAGTTCCGAAAATTCTGACAGTTCGCTGTGGGTCACCGCGCGCACATCTCACGCTTCAGATGCGTCCGACATGCGCCAATTCATCGAGCAGTTCGCGGAAGCCGTTGGCAAGACGGGCGCATGTCACAACTCATTGCCCAGGCAGCACGATCACTAGGTCTCGACGGACCAGGGAGCGGTATTCGACTCGCAGTCAGCACTCCCCCTCGCGACTGGTCACTGCGAACGCATAGACCAGCACCGTCACCATCGCATAGTCACCCGGGAAGCCCCGCTCGCCAACCTTCTCGATGCGGTCCACCCACTTCTGCTTGTCCGCTGCAGCTTCATTGAATTCATTGTCCGACGCTGTGTGGTATTCATAGATTGCGTCGGCCCGGGCGTCGCTCATGATGTCTGCAATTGCGGCACCGGGGGCTTGGTGGGCACACGGGATGAGGCACGCAGGATGAGGTGGTCCTGACCGACTGTCGTCCTGACGGCCCGTGTCGCATGGACATCGGGCCGTCGACGGAATTGGTCAGGACCTCTGCTTGCAGGGTTGCTCTTTCTCAAGTGCTCCCGTGTATCCGGAAATGAGATCCTTCATGGCGGATTCGTCGCGTCGTCCCGGCTTCAATACCTTGACAAGGGTGCTGATGTCTTCCGTCTCCACGTCAGCTCCGCGGCACTTTATCAGAGAGGCCGCTGCCCAATCGGCGTAGACGACAGCACCGTTCTCCGCTGATTTCTGTTCCGAAACGGAGAGACGACTGAGCAAGATGCTCCGTGCCGAGTCACCGGCTTCGATCCGCTCCCTGCTGATCACCAGCACCATGTCCTTGTCGTCGACAGAGACATTGCACAGTGACGATCCGTCACTCAAGTTCCCGTCCTCGGTGACGGCAAGGTGCTTGCCGGACGAAGGCAGCAGACGGGAGAGCGCATCGCTCGGAACGGACACGCCACACAGGGCCTTCGGGACCGTGAACTCCCGCTTCGGCTCGTCGGACGAGCAACCGGCGATCGCCATAGCGGCAACGAGCAACGGGATGCCACGCATGGCGTACGTCTTGGATTTCAATTCGCGCTACTCTCCAATTTCCACTGGGCGCCGTCCGAGTGGCTGTGGCCGGCGGATGTACGTGCGGCGCGTTTCAGGTCGTCCGCCGTGTCGGCATTGATGGACTGATTGTCCACCAACGCGTGATTGACGGCGGCTTCGGCGGAATCGAGGGCCGCAAGTAGTACGCGTCCGACTTGTGGAGCTCCGCGACGGGCGTGAGGAATCGCGGGTCGTAGTTGCCGTAACGGAGCAGGCCCCCGAGCACCTGGTAGCCGTACGGCTTGTTCATCTGCCCCGTTTCCCAGCCGATCTGCTGGGTTCCCAAACGCCGGAACTCCGCGTTCCAACTGTCGGGCAGATAGTGCCTGTGGTCCGGGTCGGTGGCGTTGGCCAGTGTGTACC
>NZ_JAYWVC010000332.1:0-5836 GCF_036281785.1 Streptomyces chiangmaiensis
TCCCCAGGTTCCCCGCGGACAACCCGGATGGTGGTACGGCCGTACGTCTTCCGTTCTGGCGCCGTTGTACCGGTCTCGGTCTCTGGCGTACCGCCGTTGTACCGGTCTACTAGAGATCGTGCACCTCGTCAGACACCCTCGCGTGCACCTCGTCAGACACCCTCGCGTAATGCGATTCGGTGACGCTCACGGAATTGGCCTCAAGGCCGGGTTCCGCTTCCGCGCCCTTTTCTCTACCGGCAGGTTCTCGACGAGCGATGTGCATCGGGGCAGTGATCAAGGCGGAACCTCAACCTTGCGGCCGGGGCCGCCGATGGGAGTCTGGGGCCTACGCGGAGGACCCCGAGCCCTTCATTCGGAGAGCGGTGCTCCTCCGTGCGCATACGTCGAGCTTCTGAGCTGCGGAGGAGCCCCTACCTTGCACCGCGGGTCAGAGATAGGACACTGGGGCCGAGGAGAGCCGCATGGGGACGACCAAGCACCTCGTCAGGCTCCAGTTCGAGGTGAACGGCCCGGCCGTCGAGGGCGAGTGGACCAGCGCAGCCACAGCCCGCGACAGGTACACGGAGTGGGTTGGGCTCTACAGCAAGAACCCGGACGTAGTGATCCGACTCATCGAGGAGACCGACGACCGCCAGCGCGTCCTCAAGACTTGGACCGCGCAGGGCGAGGTCGACGGCCCGGCCAGCTGAGCGTCCGAGCCCCGCGCGGGGTCACGTCGGGTCCATGAGCGGACCGAGTGCGAGCGACGCACCGCACTCCTTGCAGGCGACCGCGCCGGCCGTCGACCGCAGCACCTCCAGTGCCTCGAACACGTCCAGTTCGCCGCCGCCGGCGGGCGTCTCGGAGCAGTCCCAGACGTGTACGACGACCGCGCCAGGGTGGCCGTGGCGCGGGGGAATCCGCTGCACCTTCCACCCCCACCGGTCGGAGGCGGGGCCATCTTTATCCTCCTGGTCCTCCCGGGGCAGGGCGTACGTGGGGACCTGCTCATACGAGACACCCTCGACCGGCCGGGCCTGGTCGGGGGTCAACCACACCCGGTACTCGCGCGGCTCAACGCCCTCGGTCACCGCGTCGTTGGCCCACATGGGCAAGCCCACCCAGTACATCCAGCCACCCAGCTGCCACTGACGACGCTCATACAGCCGGCCCCGCAGCTCCTGTTTTCTAGGGCGGGCGAAGCTGTGGCGTGACGTGGCGCGGACGGACCTCGTTGATCTTCTGAGGCTCGTTTTCGGGGGGTGTGGCTCTGTGGCGGGTTGTTGTATGGACCGTCACGACGAAGGAGTTGCACGTGCGGGCGTTTCCCGTGGATCTGCCGTCCGGTGCCCGGTACTGGACAGTGATCGATGACGATCTGTGTGTGGTGCCGGTCGCCGACCAGTGGCTTCGGTTCCTGCGGTTCGGGCGTAGCCGGACGGAGCTGACGACGCGGTCGTACGCCAGCGGGGCCGCCTTCTACTTCCGCTGGTGCCGGGCTACGGGGCGGCGGTGGGAAGAGGCGGCGCGGGACCTGGGCTTGTTCATGGCGTGGCTGCGTTATTCGCCGGCCCGGCTGGGCGCCGAGACCTCGACGGTCGTGTGGGGTCCGGGCACCCGGCCGGTGCGGGGTGAGCGGCGGGTGAACGGCGTGCTGGCCGCGGTGCGCGGCCTGCTGTCGTACGCCGTGTCGGTGGGCGCGGTGCCGCGTTCGGTGCTGGGGCAGCTGTATGAGCTGGCGGACAGCCGGGATCTTCCGGAGGAGGCGAAGGGGGAGGAGACGGGTCTGTATTACCGGCTGCGGGCCCGGCACCGGCTGCAGGAGCCGAAGGCGGACGTCGACCGTGCCCGGGACGACGAACTGGTGGCGATGTTCCTGGCGTGCCGCAGCGCTCGGGACCGGCTGATCGTGCTGCTGCACGGCCGGGTGGGTCTGCGGCGGGGCCAGGTGGCTGGACTGCGCCGCAGTGACTGCCATCTGCTGCCCGACTCCCGTGCTCTGGGCTGCGACGAGGACGGCGCGCACGTGCATGTACGGCGCCGGGCGAACTAGAATCGGGCGTGGTCGAAGTCGAAGACGGCGTGGGTGCAGCCGCTGGACTTCCTCGTGGTGCAGGCGTTCGACCAGTACGTCGACGAGCGGCTGGAGCGGCTGGGCGCGGGTGGCAGCGACTTCCTGCTGGTGAACCTATCGCGCGAGCCGCTGGGCGCGCCGATGTCGCCGACGGCGATGGGTGAGCTGTTCGAGCGACTGTCGGGGCGGGCGAAGCTGGGGCGCAAGGTCGGCCCGCACATGGCCCGCAGGGCGTTCGGCAGCAACGTTGCGGATGCCGGAGGCAGTTGGGACGAAGTGCAGATGCTGCTGGGGCAGGAGCATCCTGGATCGGTCGCACCGTACGTGATCCCGGACCGCAGCCGGGTGCGCGAGGCCGTCGAGCGGGTTCCCTCGCCGCGGGAGCTGTCCGTGCGAGGTGAGCGATGACGGCGCCGCTGCAGGTCGCGGCCGAGCCGTTCCTCGGTGAGGATGATCCGCGGACCCGGCAGATCGTAGAGGCCCTGGACCCGGAGTTCCTGCGGATTGTGCGGTGGGACTGGGAGCTGCGGGTGATCTTCTACCCCAAGGACCATCCCGTGCTGGGCATGCCGGACTGCTGCGTGAACGGCTGCAGCAGGGGCGTGAGGTTCGAACGGAAGATGTGCATGGGCTGCGAGCGGGCCTGGAAGCAGTCGGGGCAGTCTCTGGAGGACTTCGCCAAGATGGCCAAGCCCCGGATGCTAGGTATGCGGCAGGAGATGTGCCGGGTGCCGCGCTGCGGCAGGCCGGCCAAGTCTGCGCGGAGCGCGCTGTGCGACCCGCATCATCGCCAGCGGGTGGACACTCTGAAGCTGCCGGTGGAGGAATTCCTGCGCCACCCCGCGGTCACGCCCCGCGCAGGCACCGGGTAGTGCGAGGTAGAGGTCTGCTACCGGCTTCGCGACTACGAGAACTCCCGCTACTGCAAGGCGCACTCGCTGCGGCTGAAGTACGCCCGCAGGCGCGGTGAGGTGGCGGACGAGGAGGTGTGGCGGCGCACGGCATCAGCCGTGAACGCCGACCGGGAACTGTGTCTGCGGGGCCTGCCGGACCGGGTCGTCGCAGAGGTCCTCTACGGTCTGCAGGCCCGCACCGAGGCAGGCGCCAAGACGCGGGATCACTTCCTGCGGCCGTTGTGTGACCGGCTCAGGGAGATGCAGGCGCCGACCCTGGAGGTCATGCACGATCCGAAGGTCTTCGCGACGCTCGCGCACGTGAAGTCGACGCGCGGGGTGGTCCGGACGATGCTGATGTGGCTGGGCCGGCTCGGAGCGACGGCGGAGTCGGAGCGCCGCAAGGACGTGTGGGACTTGAAGATCTTCACGGGGCATAACGGCACGCTGGACTTCACCCGGATCTCGCAGCCGGCCCTGCGGGAAGCGGTGAAGCATTGGGCCTACGACGACCTGCCACGTCGGCGGGGCAAGCGGCCGGGCGGGGCGGTCCAGCCGTACGTGACGGCCATGAACCTGCTGTCGGAGAGCCTGCGCCTGCAGCGTGAGGACGGCGGCATGCATCCCGCCGAACTGCGCCGCGGGGACATCGTCGCCTTCTGCAACCGACTCGCGTTCCTGACCGAGACGGGCCGGATCTCCGCTCGCACCCGCAGCCACACCGTCCGCAACACCGCGCTCGTGCTGACCCGCATCCGCACCCTGGGGCTGACGCACCCGGGAGGGCCGATGGCGGGCCTGCCCGCCGACTTCCGCCTCCAGCGGGAGGACACTCCTGACGAACCCGAGGACACCGAGGCCGGCAAGGACCTTCCCGACGCGGTCATGCGCCAACTGTGCGAGCACCTCGACGAACTGGAACAACTGATCAGCCGGGAGGTCCGCGTGGGGACCGAACTGCTGATGGACACCGGCCGGCGCCCCGAGGAGATCCGAGAGCTGCCCTACGACTGCCTCCGGCAGGACCCCGACGGCTCCCTCGTCCTGGTCTACGACAACTACAAGTCCTACCGGATGGGACGGCGTCTGCCGATCGGCAAGGCCACCGCTGCTGTCATCACCACCCAGCAGCAACGCGTGCGTGACCTCTTTCCCGACAGCCCGCTCGGCGAGCTGAAACTGCTGCCGAGCATGCGGGCCAACCCGCACGGCACCAAGGCGATCAACTCCATCGGCGAAGGACACCGCACCTGGGTCGACGTGCTGCCTGATTTCCTGGTCCCCACCACCGTGGAGGAGAACGGGCAGCCGGTCACCCGGATGCTGCCGTTCGACAAGACCAGGATCTTCCCCTATGCCTACCGGCACAGCTACGCCCAGCGGCACGCCGACGCCGGCGTGGCCCCGGATGTCCTGAAGGAGCTGATGGACCACTCCGATCTCAAAACCACACAAAATTACTACCGGGTCAGCCAGGAGAGGCGGCGAGAGGCCGTGGACCGGGTGATCGCCTTGCAGTTCGACCGCAACGGCACCCGCATCTGGCGCAAGGCCCAGTCGCTGCTGGACTCCGAGCACGTCCGGCGGGCCATCGGAGAGGTCAGCGTCCCCTACGGAGTCTGCCAGGAGCCCTCGAACGTGGCGGCCGGCGGCCAGAGCTGCCCCATCCGGTTCCGGTGCGTGGGTTGCGACCACTTCCGCACGGACGTCTCCTACCTGCCCGACCTGCAGGCATACCTGGCCGACCTGCTGCGCAGCCGGGAAAGGCTGATGTCAGCGTTCGCCGCGGACGACTGGGCGCGCAGCGAGGCCATGCCCTCGCAGGAGGAGATCCGCCGGGTGCGCCGACTGATCGACCGTGTCAAGGCCGATCTCGGCGACCTCACGCCGGAGGAGCAGGCGCAGATCAGCGAGGCCGTCGCGGTCGTCCGCCGCAGCCGGACGACGATGCTAGGCATGCCGCGTATCGGCCCGCCCGTGTCCGACGTCCACAGCGTGGAGTCCGTATGAGCACGGCCATGGCCGACGGCCGCCGCGCCGACAGTGAGCGTCGCCGTCAGCGGGTAAAGACCGCCCTCCAGAGAGCTGTTGCCGACGGGACGACGGTCAGCGTGAGCGGCATCGCCCGGCAAGCCGACGTCGACCGCACCTTCCTCTACCGCCACCGCGACCTGCTCGCGCTGATCCACGCGGCCGAACGCGAGCCGCACGGATCGCCGTCTTCAGCCGGCCCGCCCGTCAGCCTGGCGTCGCTTCAAGCCGACCTTGCCAACTCCCACGCCCGCAGCACCCGGCTCGTCACACAGATCCGTCGCCTGGAGCGGCGCCTGTCGGAGCTCATGGGCGAGCAGACGTGGCGCGAATCGGGACTGGGCGCGCCTGCCGACCATGAAGAACTCCAGCGCCAGGTCGTGAACCTGGAGCAGATGAACACCGAGCTGACCGCACGACTGGAGGAGAGAGACGCGGAACTGGAGGCGGCCCGTGCGGCCAACCGCGAGTTGACCCGGGCCTTGAACCAACGTGCCTGATCGGCGGGCCGCATCACGAGGGCGGCATGGAGGCATCGAGGCGGGCCAGGGAATCGGCCGCCTCTTGGCGGAAGTAGGCGATCAGGGTGGTGTCGGTAGCCAGGCTGTGAAGCAGGTCGGGTGCGCGCCGATCGCCCACCTCGGCCAGCTCATCAGCTGCATCCACCCGGTCGGAGCCCGGCATATTGGTGTCGGTGGCCAGGGTGTAGAGCAGGTCAGCACCGCGCTGATCGCCCAGCCTGGCTAGGGCTTGAGCCCTCTTTCGGCGCTCCCTTTTGTCGAAAACGGTGTCGATGATGAGGGTGTGGAGCGGGTCGGCTGCGCGCTGATCGCCCAGGTCGGCCAGCGCTTCAGCA
>NZ_JAYWVC010000333.1:0-5776 GCF_036281785.1 Streptomyces chiangmaiensis
ACGGCGATAGCGACCCGGAAGGCAGCGAGCCTTGCCGCCCCCCCCGGCGGTTGCTGCGATGTTGGCGTGGGTGCGGTCCCCGCTTCCCACCGCTTCCAGCACCCGGCGTGCCTGGTCGGGCGAGGGGAATTCGGCCAGCAGGGACGATTCGGGCACGCTGAACAGCGGCGAGGCGGGGTCGGCGCACTCCTCCTGGATGAAGGACAGGGCTGGAGTGCCGTGCGGCCAACTGCGCAGGATGCCGGGCAGGCCCCCGGAAACCAGATGTGCGTCGATCGCATCGGCCGCATCGAGGCCGAGGGCGCCACCGGTCTCTGCCGGATTGAGCGGGCCGAGCACGAGATTGTCGGCCCGCCCGTAGAACGGGCGGTCGTAGGCCGTGAGCCGCTCCATCATGTGGATGTCGCTGCCCAGCAGGAGCAAGAGCACCGGATGCCCGGCCAGCAGCCGGTCCCACGCGGTCTGCAGTGCTCCGTCGAACAGGTCATCCTGCTCGGCCAGCCACGGCAGCTCGTCAAGGACGACAACGGCCGGGGCATCCGGCAGTACCGACGCCAGCGCCCGGAAGGCGTCCGGCCAGCTCCCCGCCGCATGCGTGGGAACCAGCTCCGGGTCAGCGGGCAGGGAAGAGTCCTTGAGATCGGCAAGAAACCCGGTCACCGCCTCGACCGGGGACGCACCCTTCGTTGCCGTGAAAAACAGGTATGGCACACCCGCCCGGTCACAAAACTCCTGCACCAAGCGCGACTTGCCCACCTGGCGAAGCCCCCGGATGGCCACGGCGGTCCCCGAACCTGACTCCGCGACCCGTTTCAGACGCTTCCCAAGCAGGGCCAGCTCGGTCGCCCTGCCGACGAAGCCCACCGTCATATCTATGCCCAATCTACATAGAGCAAATCTATGTAGATGTCTACCACGAGGCCAACATGTCCATGCCCGATTCACCGGGTTCCTCTGAGGATGCCCCGGCCTTCAGGCCGGGGAGGAATCGGACTCCTGCGAAGCAGGACAGAGACAACCGGATCGCCGCCAGGGCGATCCGGCGTCCACCCCGCACGGGCGATGATGGAGCCCACAACGATCAAGAACCCTCAACTGTCAGTGCTCCCGAGCGGCGTATAGCGGCGGCTCGGCAGCGCTGCGCCCCACTCGGCCGACGAGTACGCGAGGGCCGGCAGCCGGAGCTCCAGTTCGGCGACGACTGCCCACTTGGCGGAACCGAGCCTGCGGTACGAGCGCGCCTGCACCCACCACACCAGGCACTGGCAGAGCGCGGCCACCATGACGCATACGACGCCAGCTGTCGGTGCCTCGCGCGCCTCCGATGCGGCAGCTGCCCCGAAGAGGGTGAGCAAGAGCCCGTTCACGGTGAGGAAGAACGTGTTTGCCACGTTTCTGCGGGCGCTTGCGCGGTCCGCCGACTCCACGTACACCTTGTACTGCTCCAGCACGGCTGTGCGGTAGCGGTAAAGCGACGCGTCGGCGAATGTTCTCTGGGGCAAGAGGTGTGGCGCGACGTGGAGTTCGACGACTTCTTGCAGCTCAGCGCCGGTGCCGTTGACGGTATCGGGTGCAACAGGTGTGGCGCCATCGCTGAATCGAGCGATGTCAGCCTCGGCTGGCACGCGACCTCCCGCCCGGGCGTTCAGCTCCGGCAGTCGCGCTCACGGCTGAGGCTGAAAGGTCACCTCACGGTGGATCAGGAGTAGGTCAGTGGCTGCGGGGCGCGTACGTGATCACGGCCATGCCCGCGAGGCACACCAGGGCTCCGATCACGTCCCAGCAGTCGGGCCGGTAGCCGTCGGCGACCATTGCCCCAGGCGATCGGCCCGGCGACGAAGATCCCGCCGTAGGCGGCGAGGATGCGCCCGAAGTTGTCGTCGGACTGGAAGGTGGCCACCACCCCGTACAGTCCGAGGGCGATGACGCCGGCGCCGATCCAGATCCAGCCCTTGTGCTCGCGGATGCCCTGCTAGACCAGCCAGGCGCCGCCGATTTCGAAGAGGGCGGCGACGACGAACAGGGCAACGGATCGAGCGACGGTCATACCGGCTGACCCTACCGGCGGCCCGCGCTTGTGATCTTCAGTGGGTCGGCGGACGCCTTGCAGCCGCATCCGTCCTCACCTGCGGTCTTCGGTGAGCAGGTGCAGGAGCGGCGGCGCTGGCCGAGCCACCAGGTCCCCGCCGCGAGCACGGCCAGGACGACGGCGAGGGCGGGCAGCCAGCCCACCACCGCCCCTGCGCCGGCTCCGACGACGCCCGCCGTGATCAGGACGGGCAGCGCGCAGCACGCCACACAGGCCAGGGCGGCCACGCCCCCGAGTGCCTTCGGCGCGCGGTGGGGGCGGGGGTCAGCAGCAGGGGCCGGCATGGCGGTTCTCCTCCGCGAGGTCGGTGAAGGGAATGGGGCAGCAGGGCATCGAGGCGCACGCGGTGAGGTCGTCGCAGCCCGCCTCGACGGCGGCAGCCAGGGCGGTGCGGATGGTGGTCAGGTCCGCGATCTTCGCGTCCACCTCGGCGAGCTTGGCCGCGGCCCGCTCCTGGAGGCCCGAGACGGGGCGGCCGTGGCGGTGGCGGCCCGCCTCCAGCAGTTCGGCAACTTCCTCCAGCGTGAACCCGAGCCGCTGGGCGGCCTTGATGACCCGCAGTGCGGTGACTGCCTCCTCGTCGTAGAGGCGGTGGCCGCCGGGGCTGCGGTCGGGTTCGGCGAGCAGGCCGCGCCGCTCGTAGTAGCGCAAGGTCTGGATGTTCACCCCGGCCGCCTGAGCGACCTGCCCGCTGCGCAGACCGGTGCCGCTCACGGCACATCCCGGCCGGCTACCGCCGTTGCCCGCTCCTGGAGGGCGTCCAGCACGGCCTCGTGCGCGTCGTCCACCTCGACGTCCAGACGGATGTGCTCCGGGCCGGGATGGACGGTGAAGGTGAAGAACGAGCAGCAGCCGCTCTCGCGGGCCACCAGGTCGCGCACCGTCTCCTCCACGCCCTCGCCGCCGGTGAGCAGCATCTCCAACCGCAGGCGGTCGGGCCGGGACGTGTCGGCCAGACGCTCGGCGAACAGCGCGTCGAATTCTGCGACCCGCAGCGGCTGCTCGGGGGTGGGCAGCGTGCAGGATGCCGGTATCCAGGTCGTCATAGTGACCACTCCTGTCGTCGGGTCCATGCCTTCTGGAGGCGGGACGTCTTCGACGGTAAACCTGTACCTGGGTACCGGTTGCAAGTCTGGCCGCTGCCCGCCGCTAGCGTCGGCGGGCGGAGATCATCAGCCCGGTGAGCGCCAGGATCATCCAGCCCGTGAGGTAGGCGAACGCTGCGGTCGGGGAGATGACGCTCCACAGCACGCCGGCCACGGTGGAGGCCGCCAGGTTGCCCAGCGACTGGACGGTGGCGAGCATCCCGAACGCGGAGCCGCGCAGGTCGGCCGGGGCGAGCGCCGCGACCGCGGAGTGCTGGGCGGTCTCCACCGCGCCGATGCCGACGCCGGCCAGGACGAACGGGACAGCGAGGAACGCGATGGCAGCGCCGCTCACTGCGAACAGGCCGTAGGAGAGGGCGAACGCGCAGACGCCGGCGGCAAGCACGAGGACGGGGCCACGGGGGCCGAGCCGGTCGGAGAGCCGTCCGGCGGGGACGGAGGCGAGGGTGGCAGCGACGTTGTACGCGGTGTAGAGGCCGAGCGCGATGGTCGTCGCGGCCTTCGTCCCGTGGTCAGGGGCGAGCAGATCGGTGGCCCGCAGGATGAGCAGGGTCGCGGCGACGTTGCCGACCTCGAACGCGGCCACCGATCCCAGCAGCCTACCGAGGTCGCCCTTCAACACCGGCTTGATGCGAATCTTCAGCGGCACCTTGTCCCGGCTGGTGGGGCGCGGGATATAGCGGATCGCGTAGACGATCGCCGCGGCGGCCAGCAGGCCCGGGATGACGGACAGGCCGATCGCCCCCTGCACGCCGATCCACGCGACCAGGCCGAGCGCGAGGAGCGGGCCGAAGATCGCGCCGAGGTTGTCCATCATCCGCTCGAAGCCGTACGCCCGCCCGTACGCCTTGGCGGGGACGATGTCGGCAAGCAGCGCGTTGCGGGCGGGGACACGCAGGCCGCGGGCGGTCCAGGCAGCCGCCCGCAGGAGGCCGACCTGCCACACCGCGGTCGCCCCGGCGGTCGCGGCGCCCAGAACGGCGGTGGTGGTGTAGCCGCCGACGGCGACCTTCCGGCGGCGGGCGGGGTCGTCGGCGAGCACGCCGCCTCCGAACCGGGCGGCTCCGGCGAGCGCGTCGGAGACGCCCTCGATCGCGCCGAGGGCCGCAGCTGGCGCGCCCAGGGTGGAGGTGAGCAGGGACGGCAGCAGCGCGGTGGGGATCTCGTGGCCGACGTCAGCGAGGAAACTCGCCGAGCCGATGCCCCGCACGCCGGGCGTCAGCCACTCATCCTGATCACCGGTGGTCTGGTCAGCCGACGGCTCACTCCTGGTCATGCCGGGCAGTCTGCCCCACCCGTGTCCTCACGCAGCTGGCTTGTCGCTCAGGGCCGAGAACGCCTCGTTTCGTCGGAGGGCGATCTCTGTGAGTTCTGGCAACGCTTGAGGGCTTGCCGGTGGGAGCATGGACGTGCTCTGCGGAATGAGGCTGCGGTGGCGCCGCAGGCTGAACCTCCCGGGAAGCCACCCCGCCCGGCCCTGCCGCCACCGCGGGCGGAAGAATCCCCCGCATGGAAGCACTGCAGGTCATTGCCGTCGTCGTCGCCGCCTTCGGCACTGCGGCCCTGTCCGCGGTCGCTGGGTTCGGCGGCGGGGCGCTGCTGCTGCCGGTGTTCGTCACGGTCCTGGGCACCCGGGACGCGATCGCCGTCCTCACCGTTGCCCAACTGGCCAGCAACGGCAGCCGGGTGTGGTTCAACCGCCACGAGGTCGACCGGCGCCTGGTCGGCATCTTCGCTCTCGGCGCCGTCCCGGCTGCCGTTGCCGGTGCGATGCTGTTCGCCACCGCACCCCTGCCCGCGCTCACCCGCCTCATCGGCGTGTTCCTGCTGGTCATGGTCGCCTGGCGGCGCTGGAAGCCGCACGCCGCCCGGCTGGACGACCGCGCCTTCGCCACCGTCGGCGCCGCCTCCGGCTTCGGCTCCGCTCTGGTCGGCTCGGTCGGCCCGATGGTCGCCCCGTTCTTCCTCGCCCGCGGCCTACTGAAGGGCGCCTACATCGGCACCGAGGCCGCTTCCGCCGTGGTGATGCACCTGACCAAACTGGTCGTCTTCGGCGCCGCAGCCGTGCTGACCGCCTCCAACGCCGTCATCGGCCTGGCCCTGGCACCCGCCAGCACCGCAGGCGCCTGGGCCGGCAAGAAGATCGTCGACCGGCTCCCCTCCCACGTCTTCGTCATCGTGGTCGAGATCGGCCTGATCACCTCCGGTCTCCTGCTGGCTATCACCGGCGGCTGATCATCCACCTGGCCACTATCACGGGCACCAGGGCCAGATCCCGAAGTGTTGCCGGCTGACCGGAGCGGTCACCTATGGCGCCGCCTCCCACTGGATGCAGCTGCTCATCGGTACCGGACTGTGCGGGGCGCTCACGACCTATTCGACGTGCTCCTACGAGACGCTGCGGCTGGCCGAGTCCGGACGCGCTTCTTCGCCGCTGCCAACGTCGTAGCCGGTCTGGGCGCCGCGTTCACCGGCGTCGGCCTTGCCCAAGCCCTCTGAGCCTGAAGCTGCGGGCTGTCGGGGTAACCGTCCTGCCACTCCCGCTGGTTCAAGGCTCACCAACTTCATTAATAGTCCTTAG
>NZ_JAYWVC010000334.1:0-5758 GCF_036281785.1 Streptomyces chiangmaiensis
GGTGAACAGCGGAATTTCGATGCGGTCCGCATGACGGATCGGGGCCCGGGCACGGTAGAGGTCCGCGCGGAGCTTCGGGCCGATGAGCGTGTCCAGGTAGTGCAGGTCACCGTGCTGGGCGCGGCTGCGGTTCGGGCCGTTCTTCGCGGGCGGGTCGACCTCCGACGAGCGCCTCGCGTTGGCCCGAGGCCCTGTGCCCCCCTTTGTCCGGAAGCTCGCTGTCGCGTCACCGGCTGCTGTATACATTGACCGCACCGCCATCGAACTCCCCACTCCACCGAAGGGCTGTGAAGTGCTGTCCGGAACCGGAATACGTGTCCGTCTGAGTGGGCGCCGTGCCGTCGGTGTCGTGTTCGTCGCGGCTTTCGTGGCCGTGTCATCCGGATGCTCGGCGCACGACGGCAATCGGAAGCCGGCGGGGCGGGACGCCTCCTCGAAAACCACGCAGGCCCAACCGGAGCCGAAGGACACGCGTCCCGGGAGCGGGGCCGCCGCCCCGGAGCCGAAGACCGCCGCGCAGTTCGTTGCCCGCGCTCGGCAGACCATGGGGGCCGAGAAGGGGTGGACGTTCGCCCTGCGTGGCAGCGAGTCCGCCGTCATGCAGGGGCAGGCGCCGTCCAGCGCCACCTATGCCGCGACCGTGCACCGCACCACCGACCCAGCCGCACTCCAGCAGACCGGCACGGTCACCACCAGCAAGGGGGTGCGCAAGCCGGAGGTGGTGTACGTCGTCGGCGGCACGGGTTACGTCAAGGACGCTGCCGAGGGGTGGAAGAAGGGGCCGTTGTCTGATCCGGACATAGCCAATGACGTCGAGGATCCCGTGGCCGAGCTGGACGCGTTCGCGGCGTACGCCAAGAGTGCGGAGGTGAGTCGTACGGCGACGGGCGTGCGGCTACAAGTCAGCGCATCTGGCTGGCAGTTGTCGGCTGCCCGGAACCGTCCCGCGCTGAAGCGGGCGGTGCGGGAGGTGGAACCCGCGCTGGACCAGTTGCGCAAGGCCGGGGTGACGGCGACCGACAGCCAGATCGCGCTCAAGAGTTTCAGCGAATCGTGGGACCTGGACCGTGCGCACGGATATCGGCCTGCGTCGCACCGGTACGCGTTCACGTTCCTCGTCCCCTTCCGGGGTGCGGACATCACGGTGAGTCAGGAGGTACAGGCCGACAACGGTGGGGTGTTCGGCGGGAGCGTGGCCTTGCCGTCCGGCGTGAAGTGATCTGTGCGGCCCACAGCAGGGTAAGACGTGCCGCGCAGTGAGATCCCCGGTGCCTACCGGTGCTCGGGGTTTTCGTAGTCGCGGTGGCAGCCTGCGTCCCAGGTGGTGCGCTGGTTGCCGTAGGCGGGGATGCCTCCGAGGTTCTTCAGCGCGCGGGCCAGATGGAGCAGGTTCCAGGTCATGAAGGTGGTGTTCCGGTTGGTGAAGTCGTTTTCCGGGCCGCCCGAGCCGGGGTCGAGGTACGAGGGTCCGGGGCCCGCCTCGCCGATCCATCCGGCGTCTGCCTGGGGAGGGATGGTGTAGCCCAGGTGCTGGAGGCTGTAGAGGACGTTCATGGCGCAGTGTTTGACGCCGTCCTCGTTGCCGGTGATCAGGCAGCCGCCGACCCGTCCGTAATAGGCGTACTGGCCGACCTCGTTGAGCAGGCTGGAGCAGGCGTAGAGACGTTCGATCACCTGCTTCATCACCGAGCTGTTGTCGCCCAGCCAAATGGGCCCGGCCAGTACGAGGATGTCGGCCGCCAGGACCTGCTGGTACAGCTCCGGCCAGGCGTCGGTCTGCCAGCCGTGCTCCCTCATGTCGGGCCAGACACCGGTGGCGATGTCGTGGTCCACGGCCCGTACGACGTCGACCCGCACTCCCTGGGCATCCATGATGGCGGTGCTACGGTCGATCAGTCCCTGGGTGTTGCTCCGTTCCGGTGACCGTTTGAGTGTGCAGTTGATGACCAGAGCGCGCAGGTCGTCGTAGCGGGCCGGCGGTGCGTCGGTGGCGGGCGATGAAGCGGTCACTCGGTCCTCCCAGAGCCCTGCCGCCGCACTGTGGAGGGCGGCGCGTCTGCGTTCAGCGTGCGGACTGGCCGTGGCAGGCGCCCCTGCGACGCGTCCGAATGGTGCAGGGAATGTCCGAGTGCGACGCGGGTCGCTGCCTCCCTCGAGAAGCCCTGCCGGGCCCCTGTCGGCTGCTGGTGAGTGGCCCGGGGGCGGTCGGCGTGCCTACGGTCGCCTCATGGGCATCGATGGCGCGACGGAGTCGCGGAACACGACGGCAGTGGGGGACGTGGCCCACCTGTTGGTTCGCTGTCTGGAGGCCGAAGGCGTGGAGTATGTCTTCGGGATCCCAGGTGAGGAGAACATCCTCTTCGTCGATGCGGTGGGCGGCTCTGGCATCCGCTATGTTCTGGTGCGCCACGAGCAGGCCGCCTCCTTCATGGCGGAGATCTACGGGCGGCTGACCGGCCGGGCCGGGGTGTGTTCGGCCACCCTGGGTCCCGGCGCGATCAATCTGCTGCTCGGCACCGCCGACGCGACGACCAACAGCACACCGATGGTGGCTCTGGCCGCACAGGGTGCCCTGCGCCGCATGCACAAGGAGTCGCACCAGGTCATCGACCTCGTCTCGATGTTCGCTCCCGTCACCCAGTGGGCTGCTTGCGTCGAGTGTCCTGACGCGGTGCCGGAGATGGTGCGCAAGGCGTTCAAGACCGCGCAGAGCGAACGCCCCGGCGCGGTGTTCCTGGCGGTGCCGGAGGACATCGAAACTGAATATCCCGCCGAACCGCTCTCGCCCTTGCAGATCGACACGGTTCGCAGCGAGGCGCCGTCGCCCTCGCAGATCGCGCGGGCCGCCGACGTTCTCACCGCCGCGCGACGCCCTGTGGTGCTGGCGGGTCACGGCGCCGCCAGAGCCAGGGCCTCGGCCGCCCTCGTGCGGTTCGCGGAGCGGCTGAACATCCCGGTGGCGACCACGTTCCACGGCAAGGGTGTCTTTCCCGACGACCACCCGGGCGCTCTCGGCGCGGTCGGCTTCATGCGTCACGACTACGGCAACTTCGGCTTCGACACCGCCGACGTGCTTGTCTGTGTCGGCTACGAGATCCAGGAGTTCGATCCGGTCAAGATCAACCCGAACGGCGACAAGCGGATCGTGCATGTGCACCGTTTCCCTGCCGAGGTGGACGCGCACTACCCGGTCGCGGTGGGAGTCGAAGGCGACCCTTCTCAGGCGCTGGACGCACTGGCGGCCGCACTGCCCGACCACCTCACCTACGAGTCGAGGACCGGCGAGAAGATCCGTGGGCTCCTCGACGAGGAGCTCCGGTACGGACGCGGCAACGACGCGTTCCCCGTGGTTCCGCAGCGCGTGGTGGCCGATGTCCGCACCGCCCTGAACCGCCACGACATCGTGCTCGCGGACACCGGCGCCGGGAAGATGTGGATGGCCCGCCTGTACCCGACCTACGAGCCGGACACCTGCCTGCTCTCCAACGGCCTGTCCACCATGGGATTCGCGCTGCCGGGCGCCATCGCCGCCAAGCTCGCCCGGCCGGACCGGCAGGTCCTGGCCATGATGGGCGACGGCTCGTTCCTGATGAACTCCCAGGAACTGGAGACCGCCGTCCGCGAACGCATCCCGCTGGTCGTCCTCGTCCTGGTGGACGAGGAATACGGCCTGATCACCTGGAAGATGGAGCTCGAACTCGGCCGTCACAGCCATACCCGGTTCACCAACCCGGATCTGGTCGCCTACGCGGAGAGCTTTGGCGCCCGCGGCTACTCGATCGAGGCCGCCGACCAACTGCTGCCCACACTGCGCCGTGCCCTGGACGACGACACCGTCTCCGTCATCGCCTGCCCCGTCGACTACTCCGAGAACCTGCGCCTGACCGACAAACTGGGCAGTCTGCACGGGCCGTTCTGATCGTCGTCTCCTGCGTCGGCAGGGGCCCGAACCGCATCCCTTCCGTTGAAGCACCCCCAGCACTCCCAGTGCTGCTTGCAGGCTTGGGCGCCTACGTGCGCAGACACGACATCGCCCACGCATTCGCCGAGCGGCGGCCGCCACAGCAGCCTGCCCCAAGACAGTCGTGGTCGTAGCCGCGGTCGGCGAAGAGCGAGACCGCCCCAAGCGGTCCTCCCCTGACTGCCGGCGCGACGATCCCGGCGATTCATGACTGACCGAACAGAGTGGCAATCATCCCGGCCGCCAACAGATCTGCATGAATCGATGGCTTCCGGACGGGCTGGGGAGCCTCGCCCTTGCGTCTCGTTCGTGGCCCGGTAAGGTCTGAGGCCGGCTTGGCCCGGCGGTCGTGCGCTTCGTAGCCGTGAGGGGCTGTCAGGCTGCGGCGGAACCTCGCACGTCTGGCTTGGATGTCCGGCTGTCTGTCCGAGGAGGTGGCATGGAGCGGCATGCCGATCACGGGATGAACTGGCGACTTCGACCATTTCGTCGGCCGGTGACGGCAGCTACGGCAGGTGAAGCAGTGCAGCGGAAGCACTCTTGGCCGTCGGTTCGACCGGTGGTCTCCGTCGGCTCGACGAATACCCTGAGCGGCGAGCTGCCCCACGTCGTAGGACAGTTCGGCCCGTGGCATGCCTGTGAGGCCATCCGCCCGGACTGCCGACCGTCGTCCGTGGCGGCGCCGGCATCCTCGCGCAGGCCGGCATCCGCTCCCAGCGCGTACGGTACGACTCCATCGAAGAACTGGTCGCGGCTACGCCGGGCCACGGCATGAGCGCCTGAAGGAGACACTGAGCAACGTGGACGGGCATGTGAACCTGGACCGGCACGCGGGCCGGGGCCGGAACGAAGAACCGGGTCGCAAGCCGGTCCCGAGCCCTGCCCCGGTGCAGGGCGGCGGGGCGGAGCCAGGTCCCGAGGGGGTCGTAGCAGCGCGCCCGGGAGTGGTCACGAGCCCCCTCCGGGCCGGGCAGGACGGCAGCGGGGCGGCCGCGTTCAGGTCCGAAAGCGCCGACCTGGTCGTCGATGGAGACGACGCTCCGATCCAGCATCAGCGGGTCCTCGTACCAGGCGCCCGCCGCGTCCGACCCACCCGCTCCAACCGCCCAGGCAGTGACGGCGAACACCGGCTCCAAGAGCGCATGGGCACCTCCGACCGCGCCGACAAGTTCTACGACGAGCAGGTGCTCGACCGGCTCAACCCGCGGATGCGGGAGTTCGCGGCACGGCAGGAGATGTTCTTCCTCGCCACCTCCGACATCCATGGAGAGTGCGACAACACCTTCCGGGCCGGCCCTCCCGGCTTCATCCAGGTCTGCGACGACAGGACGCTGGTTTACCCCGAGTATCGCGGCAATGGCGTCCTTGCCAGCCTCGGAAACATTCAGGAGAATCCGCACATCGGCATTCTCATGATCGACTTCCTTCAGGACCGGATCGGCCTCCATGTCAACGGCCAGGCCCGTATCGTCCCCGACGAAGAGATGCGCCGCGAACGTCCGGACCTGCCGGTCGACCCCGTGCCCGGCCGCCGGGCCCAGCTGTGGGTGGAGGTCACGGTGGAGGAGGCGTACATCCATTGTGCCAAGCACATTCCGCATCTTCAGAAGGTCCCGGCACGTGGGGACCGCGCGTGGGGTACGGACGACTCCAAGCGCAAGGGCGGTGACTTCTTCGACGCAGCGGCCGAGGCGGCCGACCGCGCTCCGTACGAGCGCCCGCGGCGCTAGTGCGGCGACCGGAAAGGTAGTGGTCGGGGCTGATGATCGCTTCGTGGGCGGGTTCGTTTGAGCGGAC
>NZ_JAYWVC010000335.1:0-5743 GCF_036281785.1 Streptomyces chiangmaiensis
AGTGCCGGTGGGGCGGGCAAGACTGGCCGCCCCACCGGCACTCGATAGGGAGACGACCCTGTGGCGCTTGGCCTGCCTGCTGTGATACGTGCCTGTCTCTTCGACCTCGACGGCGTCATCACCGACACGGCCTCCGTCCATGCTGCTGCGTGGAAGGAGGCGTTCGACGCGTTCCTGCAACAGCGCGGGGGCGACGGGTTCCACCCGTTTACTGCGGACACGGACTACCGCGAGTTCGTCGACGGCCGGCCGAGAGCCGACGGCGTGCGGTGCTTCCTGTCCTCGCGCGGCATCGAATTGCCCGACGGCAGCCCCGACGACCCCCCGGGCCTGGACACCGTGCACGGCCTGGGCCGCTGGAAGAACGGCCTGTTCGAGGCCAGGATCCGCTCGCAGGGAGCCGAGGTGTACCGGGACACCATGGCCTACCTCATGGCGGCCCGTGATCAGGGGCTGCTCACAGCCGTCGTCACATCCAGCGCCAACTGCCGCGAGATCCTGAGGGCGGCGCGCGCGGAGACGCTCTTCGACGCCTGGATCGACGGCGTTGTGGCCGCGAGTCGGGACCTGCGGGGCAAGCCCCACCCCGACACGTTCCTGGCAGCAGCCCGCGACCTGGGCCAGCACCCCGCCCAGTGCGCGGTCTTCGAGGATGCGCAGGCAGGTATGGACGCCGGACGGTCGGGGCATTTCGGATGGGTGGTCGGCGTCGACCGGACAGGCCAGGCCGACGCGCTGTACGCGCACGGCGCCGACGCGGTCGTCAAGGACCTGAGAGACCTTGCCGGCACTCCCGATCGGCGGCCCCGGCCGTGATCAGCCACCCGTCCTACACAATCGAGCCGTGGGCACTGCGGGAGACCGCGCTGGACCTCGGCATGCTCGCCCACAGCGAGTCCCTCTTCGCACTGTCGAACGGGCACATCGGCTGGCGCGGCAACCTGGAGGAGGGGGAGCCGCACGGGCTGCCCGGCACCTACCTCAACGGCGTCCACGAATTGCACGCCCTGCCGTACGCGGAATCAGGCTACGGGTATCCCGAATCGGGCCAGACGATCGTCAACGTCACCAATGGCAAGATATTCCGGCTGCTCGTGGACGACGAGCCCTTCGACCTGCGCTACGGCCGACTGCACTCCCACGAGAGGGTGCTGGATCTGCGCTCCGGGCTGCTGCACCGCACCTGCGAGTGGACGTCGCCGGCCGGCCGCCGGGTCAGGGTGCGGTCCTCCCGCCTGGTGTCTCTGGCGCAGCGGTCCGTCGCAGCGATCGTCTACGAGGTAGAGCCGCTGGAGTGCGACGTCCGCGTCGTGGTGCAGTCCGAACTGGTCGCGAACGAGGAACTCCCGCAGTTCGAGGGGGACCCCCGTACCGCCAAGGCGCTGCGGTCGCCGCTCGAGCCCCTGGAGCACGCGGCGGAGGGCAGCAGGCTGAGGCTGCTGCACCGCACCCGCCGAAGCGGGCTCCGGGTGGCGGCAGCAGCCAGCCATGCAGTGAGCGGCCCGGAAGGCACCCAGCTCCGCAGCGAGAGCAGCGAGGACGTCGCCCGGCTGACGGCAACATCAGCACTCAGAGCGGGGCAGCGGCTCAGACTGGAGAAACTGGTCGCCTACGGCTGGTCGGCCACCCGGACGCTGCCGGGCCTGCGCGACCAGGTCGACGCCGCCCTCGCCGGAGCCGACAGCACAGGGTGGCGGGGACTGGCAGCCGAGCAGCGCCAGTACCTCGACAGCTTCTGGGCTCGTGCGGACGTCGAGGTCGACGGAGACGAGGAGATCCAGCAGGCCGTCCGCTTTGCGGCGTTCCATGTGCTGCAGGCGGGCGCCCGCGCGGAGGAACGCGCCCTGCCCGCCAAGGGGTTGACCGGCTCGGGGTACGACGGTCACACGTTCTGGGACACCGAGAGCTTCGTGCTGGCGATGCTGACCTACGCCGAGCCCTCGGCCGTGCGTGCGGCCCTGAGGTGGCGCCGGTCGACTCTCCCGGCCGCCCGGGAGCGGGCAGCCCAGCTCGGGCTGCGGGGTGCTGCGTTCCCATGGCGGACGATCGAGGGCGCCGAGTGCTCGGCCTACTGGCCTGCCGGCAGCGCCGCCTTCCACGTGAATGCCGACATCGCGGACGCGGTCGCACGCTACGTGTCCGCCACCGGCGACGAGGACTTTGACCGGGACTGCGGGCTGGAGCTGCTCGTGGAGACGGCGCGCATGTGGAGGTCTCTGGGACACCACGACCGCCGCGGGCGGTTCCACATCGACGGCGTCACCGGGCCGGACGAGTACACCGCGGTCAAGAACGACAACACGTACACCAACCTGATGGCGGCTGCGAACCTGACGGCCGCGGCGGACGCCGTCGCCCGGCACCCAGACCGCGCCGCTCGACTCGGGGTGGACGACGAGGAGGCCGCCGCGTGGCGGGACGCTGCGGACGCCGTGCACGTGCCGTACAGCCGCGAACTGCGCGTCCACGAGCAGCACGAGGGCTTCACGCGCCTCGAGCCCTGGGACTTCGCAGGTACCAGCCCCGACCAGTACCCGCTACTGCTGCACTTCCCCTACTACGACCTCTACCGCAAGCAGGTGGTCAAGCAGGCAGACCTCGTCCTGGCGATGTACACACGCGGGGAGTTCTTCGACCCCGAACAAAAAGCCCGGAACTTCGCCTACTACGAGCCGCTCACGGTGCGCGACTCCTCCCTGTCGGCCTGCTGTCAGGCCATCATGGCCGCAGAGGTCGGCCACCTGGGCCTCGCCTATCAGTACCTGCACGAAGCGGCCCTCATAGACCTGGAGGACCTGGAGAAGAACACGCGCGACGGACTCCACATGGCCTCCCTCGCGGGGACGTGGATGGCACTGGTCGCCGGGTTCGGCGGCATGCGGCCCCGAGGCGACTCTCTCGGCTTCGCACCCAGGCTGCCGGATGCGATCAGCCGGCTGGCGTTCAGGCTGGAGGTCAGGGGCCGCCGGCTTCGGGTCGAGATCGAGCACTCCCGCGTCACCTACACACTCCTGGACGGAGCGCCGCTGGGGCTGTGGCATTTCGACGAGCCGGTCGCCATCTCCACCGATGCGCCGCAGAGCCTCCGCCTCGAACGCCAGCCGCACCAGCCTCCGCCGCCCGGCCAGCCGCCTGGGCGGGAGCCCCGTAGCCATGACAGGAGCACTGGAACAGCCCATTCCGACGGAGTCCCGGCCGCCTGAAGACCCCGATCGGCCGGGCGCCGCGGGACCGCCTCAGAGGTCGTTTTCTCCCGATGTTTCATCCCATGATGCGGATTTGATCCGGTGATGTCGGGTCATGCCAGGAGATGGTGGCTTCACCGGTGAGGCGGCGGGCCATCAGGTCGGTCATCGCCAACTGGATCATGGCCTCGGAGCGGGCCGGGAGTGTCTCGTAGTCGCGGGCCAGGCGGCGGTGGAGCATGAACCAGCCGTAGGTCCGCTCGACCGTCCACCGCTTCGGTATCGGTGTGAATCCCCTGGTCCCGGGGGTGCGGGCGACGATTTCCATGTCGATGCCCAAAGTTGCGGCATGCTCGACGAGGTGCTGGCGGTAGCCGCCGTCGACCCACACCTTGCGGATGCCAGGATGGCCGGCAGCAACCTGGTCGAGCAACTGGGTGCCGACCACGGAGTCCTGGACACTGGCCGCGGTGACCAGCACCGCCAAGAGGAGGCCGATCGTGTCGGTCACGATGCCCCGCTTGCGGCCCACGATCTTCTTGCCCGCATCCGTGCCCTGACTCGCGGCGGGGACGCTGGTGGAGGTCTTCACGCTCTGCGCGTCGATCACGCAGGCCGACGGCTCCGCGTTCCGGCCCTCCCTGAGCCACGTCACTGGCATCCTGCAGAACGGAAACGACGATATGAACTTGGAGTGCAGTTGACCGACGCCTTGCGTGCAGTCATAAACGAGCTGACGTCCGACCCGTCCAACGCGTGGGCACGTGACCTCGGCTACCGTCCCGTGTGGGCCGGGTCTCCGTCCGCGCGGATCGCGATCATCGGCCAGGCACCGGGGCGGCGCGCCCAGGAAAGCGGTATCCCGTGGGACGACGCCAGCGGCGTACGTTTGCGCTCGTGGCTCGGTGTCCGCGACGACGAATTCTACAACCCCGCACTGTTCGCCATCGTGCCGATGGATTTCTACTTCCCGGGCAAGGGCAAGACGGGTGACCTGCCCCCGCGCAGGGACTTCGCGCCGCGGTGGCATCCGCGGATCTTCGCCGGGATGCCGGACATCACTCTCCGAGTGCTCATTGGCGCCCACGCGCAGCGGTTCTACCTCGCGGGCCGGGCTAAGGCGAACCTTACCCAGACCGTACAGTCCTATAGCGAATACCTCCCTACTGAGTTCCCGCTGGTGCACCCGTCACCGCTGAACTACCGCTGGCACGCGAAAAACACCTGGTTCACGGCCGAGGTCGTACCTGAACTGGCCCGCCAGGTGTCAATCGTGCTGGGACACGGATGAAGTGAGGGTGATCCAAGGCCGGGTAGTCAAGGCCCGAGGAAGATGCGTAAGGCGAGGGCGAGAGGCATCGCTCCACCAGAACGTGGGCGACGCGGTCCCGTTGAGGCAGGTGTCGACCAAGACACCCTGCCCCTGAAGCCGCGTTGTCCCTCCATTCTGCCTCTCCGCCCGCCCTGCCCCCGACGTCTTCGCCTCCGACCGCAGGGTGTTTCGCGGCCGGCCATCTGGGCGCCCTGACTCCGTTGCTCCCGTTCGAGTTGGTGGACGCCGTGCTGGAGGAGACCCGTGCGGTCCAACAGCGCCTGCGGGACCTGCCTTCCCGGGCCGGAGTGTACTTCCAGGTGGCGATGTGTCTGTTCCCGGAGGTCGGCTACCGGCTGGTGTGGGACAAGATGACCTCGGCCGTGGGCGGTGCCCTGCCCAAGCCCAGCACGAACGCGCTGCGCGATCTGCGCCGTCGTGTGGGATGCGCCCCGATCAAGACCCTGTTCGAGGTTGTCGCCGGGGTCCTGGCGCAGCCGCGCACCCCAAGGGTGTGCTTCGGCCCCTACCGCACGGTCTCCTTCGACGGCTGCAGATCGATCAAGGTGCCCGACAGGGAACGCAACCAGGACCGGCTGGGCCGGTGCTCGCGCGGCGGCTATCCCCAGACCGAGTTGATGACACTGGTCGAGACCGGCACCCGGGCACTGATCGGCGCGGTGTTCGGGCCCTGCCGGGAGGGTGAGACCTCCTCCGCCACCAGGCTACTGCACCATCTGGGCCCGGGATGCTGGTGCTGTTGGACCGGGGATTCGACAGCAACGACTTCCTCGCCGCCGCGCACGCCACCGGCACCCAGATCCTCGGCCGCATCAGCGGGCGCCGCTGCCCACCGGCCCTTGAGCGTCTCGCGGACTGCTCCTACCTCTGCGCGGAACCACAGCCTGGACCAGCCGGGCCGCCGCCCGCACCGCGATCTTCGATTTCATCGAGGGCTGGTACAACGTGCACCGACTGCACAGCAACCTCGACTGCTTCAGCCCCGCCGAGTACGAGACCCCACGCGCAGCCTGACCACCACACCAAAGATGTCCGCCAAAGCGGAACAAGCTCAGTAAGAAATTGCTCCTCCCGGGCGCTCACTTCCGAAGAGATCCACAGAGCCAGCGGCAGAGATGAAGCATGCCGCCGCCGGTGTTACCCCCGGTGCCCGGGCATGCATGGCAACGACGAAGGAGACGGATCCATGCCTCTCGAGGGTGAGTACGAGCCGAGCCCGGAGCAG
>NZ_JAYWVC010000336.1:0-5723 GCF_036281785.1 Streptomyces chiangmaiensis
GGGGCTGGATGAGGCCATGGAGCAGCGGATCCGGAAGCTGTTCCGGCGGATGGGCTGGTTCACGCCGCTGCTGCGCCCGACGGGCCTGACCCCGCACATGACTGCCGAACAGCAGGCGAACAGCAACATCGAGCTCGGCAGGCTCTCCCGCGAGCGCGAGCTGGGCCCCGTGCTGGACAGAATCACCGTCCCGGTGCGGTATGTGGTGGCGTCAGGGACGTCTTTCGGAAGCCGCGGTGACGAGCAGGAACAGATACGCACCAGCCTCGATACGGTGACGGTCCGCAACGCGAACATCCAAATCAGCGCGAAGGTCGCCGGCAACCACGGTGCCATCCTGCGCAAGGAGTTCCCGGCCGTCGCCGAGGCCGTACGCGAGGTCGCCGCCCTCGACCGCGGTCAGGCACGGTGGACACGACCGGCGGACTGACGACAGCTACACGTCCTGGCCACCATCGTCATCATCGTCAAGCTCGACCGCGTCCGTCCCGCACGGGGCACGACGTGCCCGATCCGGCCCTGCCGCGCAGCGGCAGGGCCGGATGTCCGCGGCCATGTCGCTGTCCACCACGAACGCGATGAACCCGGCGATCGAAGCCCCGGCGACACTTGCGTAGCCCACCAGGGCCATGGGCCGCTGGTGGATCCGCCGTTGCCGCTCATCCCGCTCCCAGCCCAGCAGCTCCCTTTCCGCGGCCGTCCTCCCTCATGACCCCTGAACAGCCGCACTCCTCCCGCCGTCCGCCGGCCCTTAATCACCTTTCGTGCCCTGCCGAGCGGAAGCTAGTGTTCGCGCAGGGAGTGACTCACGAGGAGCGAAGACATGGTCGGTCGTACGAGCACGCGTTGACGGTTGAGGCCGTGAGCGGCCTGTCATCGCGTGCTGCCCTTGATGCGCGGCATAGCGAGTCTTCCTTTCCCGCTGCCTGAAATGGTCGGTGCGCCGGCCGGCGGGTCTCGTCCTCAGTCATCCGAGGGGTCCCTGTGCCGTCCTCTTCCTCCGCTGCATCCGATTCCGGTCGGCCTGTTCCGTCAAGCCTGTGGCGAGACGGCGACTTCCGCAGGCTCTGGGTGGGCCAGACCGCCTCTCAACTGGGCGAACATGCAAGTCTGGTGGTTCTGCCGCTCTTCGCCGTCCTGACGCTCAACGCCGGTGCCGGCCAGTTGGGCGCCCTGCGCGCGGTGGGGCAGGCGCCGATACTGCTGCTGTCGCTCTTCGCCGGCGCGTGGGTGGACAGGTGGCCGACCCGCACACTGATGGTGCTGACGGACGCCGGTCGGGCCCTGGCACTGGGCGCCGCCGCCGTGGCCGGCCTCCTCGGTGTGCTCGGCCTGCCGGCGCTGCTTGTGCTTGCCTTCGCCATCGGGGCTCTGTCCGTGTTCTTCGACGTGGCATACCAGGCGTCTTTGGTACGGCTGGTGAAACGCGATCAGTTGGTACTGGGCAACAGCGCGCTCGAGCGCAGTCGGTCCGCTGCGCAGATCGGCGGTCCCGCCCTCGGCGGTGCGTTGGTGTCTGTGCTGTCGGCGCCGATCGCTGCCGGCTCCAGCGCAGTGTTTTTCGCGCTGTCGTTCCTGTCGATCCGACGGATCGGTCGCCGCGAATCCATCCTGAAACGCTCGGAACGTCCTCCTCGGGTGTGGCGGCGGATCCATGAAGGTCTTCGCTTTGTCGCCGGCAACACCTCGCTGCGTACCGTGTGCCTCGCATCAGCCGCCTTCCAGTTCTTCTTCGCGGCTGTGATGACCGTCTATCTGCTGCTCCTGCCACGGGACCTGCATCTGTCGGGCACCGCCGTCGGGCTGGCACTCGCGGCGACGGGGCCTGGCGCACTCCTGGGCTCGCTGCTGGCCGCCCGCCTACCGAGCCGCTTCGGACATGGCGCTGTGCTCGTGTCCGCGGCAGTACTCGGCGACGGCGTGTTCCTGTTTGTGCCTGCACTGCACGGCTCCTCTGTGGTGACGGTTCCCGCGCTCCTTACGGTCAACTTCGTCTTCGGGACCTTCAGCCAGCTGGTGAATGTCACGGTCATGGCCGTCCGGCAGACCGTCACTCCGGACGGGATGCAAGGCCGCGCGGCCGCGACGATCAACTTTGTCGGGATGGGGCTGACCCCGCTCGGCTCACTGGTCGGCGGCTTTCTCGCGGAAGTGTGGGGGACGCGCACCAGCCTCCTGGTAACAGCCGCAGGCATGCTGTTGTCGCCGGCGCTGATGGCACTGTCCCCACTCGCCCGCCTGGGACGGACGCTTCCCGTACCGCCGGAGACTTCGGTCCCGTGTGAGGGCTTCTGTCGCCGCGAATGACCCACACAACTCCGTCTCCGGTCGTAGCCATTACGGAAGCGCGGTCACAACCCGCTGGTTGACCGATCTGAGCGCGATGGATGACCGGAGCGGGTTCGGGCCCAAGGCACCGCGGCGTCCCGCACGCAACACGCCTCGTCAAAGACCGAACTGTCGACCGGTCACCCTCAGTCGTCCCGAAGAGTGAACCTCACTGAGACGAAGCTCCAACCATGTCAATTCATGCCCCTTGCGACCCCGAACACCATGCCGGACCACCCGGTGTCAAGTACTCCCTCGTCGAGCGCCGCGCTGATCGTCCGCTCTTCGTACCTGAAGTGGGAATCCATGATCGCCGCCAATCCGTCAAGCTCACGCCCGATCGCCTCCAGGACGGAGCCACGCGATTCTGCAGCCCTGTCAGAGAGTTCGCTCACCCGAGACAGGATCGAGGCGATCATTCCGTGATCCTCAGCAAGATTCGCGATCGTCCCAGCAAGATCCGGGCGTTCGCGCAGCAACTGGGAGAACAGTCCGTCGCCCTCCCCTTGGTGGTGCGAGGTCAACGCGGCACAGAAGGCCAGGCAGTGAGTGAGGAGCAAGTCGTCGCTCAGTCGGCGATGCCCGAGACCTGTCCTGATCTCGTTGATCTGTCGACGCAGTTCTTGATGTGCTTGCGCGAGCTGCAGGCTCAAGGCAGCTGCACGGTCGCCGTCGTGGGAAGCCACGGATGGCAGCCCCTTCGGTTCCACACCTCCATGCCTGACGCAGTCCGCCACCGGCACGCGATGCTGCCGCCATCTGATCACGCGAGGCGGCGGAGCGGCAAGCACACCACCCGTCGCATCCTGCTTGCTGCGTATCCGAGTCCTTCTGATACCTGACTTGGGACAGACTAGTGCGCACCCGCTTGGTCGTGGATCTTGTTAAGGATCGCTTTGACGTCGTCGGGTAGCGGGTCGGCGGCGGAGGCCCAACACTAATGATCACCGGAGTCACCAGGGAGCCCACAGCATGACCGGCACCACGGAGGCCCTTGGCGGGTCGGCTGCGGTCGACGATGCAGCACGAAGTGTCACGCGCCCGTTCTACGTATACGCTGTGCTCGCCAACACGCTGTTCCAGCGCGGCGTATTCGTCCTCTTCCTTCAGCAGCGAGGCTTCTCCGCCGGGCAAGTGGCCCTACTGCAGACACTGCTCTACCTGGTCAGCGGACTTGTGGAGTTGCCGACGGGAGTCATCGCCGACCGAATCGGCAGGCGTGCCAGCATCGTGATCGGCCAGGTGCTGATAGCTGGATGTCTGCTCGGTCAGGTGGCGTTCTCCAACTACTGGGTGTTCCTAGCGCTGTTCATCGGGCAGGGCGTGGGCATGGCATGTGTGTCCGGTTCGGACACCGCCCTGCTGTACGACCTGCTCGTGCGTCGCGGTGCAACGGCCAGCTACGTCAAGATCAAGTCTCGGTTCACCATGCTCGGGACGGTCACCTCGGGAGCCGCCATCGTCCTCGGCGGCCAACTGCAGCAGATTTCCTGGGGAGTCGTCTACGTCGGTTCGGCGGCGTGCCTCGCCCTGGCCGTGGTGGTGCTGATGTCACGGGTGCCCGAGATCCGCGGCGCGGACGCGGTGGACGAGCAGGACGGAGCCGAGAAGGAGCACGGCGACGCCACAGCATGGCGGGCGATGCTTCGGGTCGCCACGCCGGCGCTCGTGACGCTTGTCGTGGTGTCCGGATTGATGCATGCGACTTTGACGCCGTACATCATTTTTACGCAGAAGACCCTCTCCGATCAGGGAGCGGGCACCGCATTGGTCAGCGTGGTCATATCGGCGGGATTCTTCGCCGGCGGGCTCACTCCGCTACTGTCGGACCGCGCGGACCGGCGCATCGGGTATCGGGTCATAGTCCCGGTGTCTCTCCTGACGCTCGCCGCGGCACTCGGCCTGAGCGGCGTCGGCCTTGTCTGGGTCACCATCGCCGCGTTCCTGGCCCTGGTCGGGATTCCCGAGATCACCGCCGTGATCGTGGACAACGTGTTCAACGAGGCCGTGCCGTCGCGCCACCGGGCGAGCCTGCTGTCGATGATCGCATTCGTGGAGTCGGCGCTCATCGGCATCGGCTATCTCGTCCTCGGCGCGCTCATGGACGGGCTGGGCTCCAGTGTGGGCATGGCCACCTACGCCGCGGTCCCTCTGCTGGCATGTCTCCTGTGGCTCCCGGTGCTCTTCCGAGGGGCACGGGTGACCACCGAGATCGAGAAGCCCGCCGACCAAAAGGCATCCTGAAACAGACCATCTCGAGCAACGCCCTGCCCGATGGCAGGGGCGTTGGTCGTTGACATGTCGCTCCCAGCCGGCGACGGAGCTGTCATCGCGACGATCAGCGCCAAACGGGATGGGAAGAGTTGCCGCTCGACGGCGAGCTGGTCAGCGCCGAGGCGAGCGGGCTGCCGGGGATGACCAGCCGCGAGATGCTCGGCACCGAACTGGACGTGCTGTCCGTCGACGTCAGCCGCCATCTCCTCGAGCACCATCACCGGCTGCTCGCCGAGCTCGGTGCCACCGACGCCCGGCATCTGCAGTCGCTGCATGCCGGCCGGCCGGTCCTCGTCGCCGGCGTGCGCGCTGCCACGCAGACCCCGCCGATCCCGTCCGGCAAGCGCGTCATCTTCGTGACGCTGGAGGACGGCTCGGGCATGGTCGACCTGGCCTTCTTCGAGGACAGTCACGCAGCCTGCGCCAGGACGATCTTCCATTCCGGGCTGCTGCTGGTCCGTGGCACCGTGGAACGCCGCGGCAACCGCCGCACCGTGGTCGGCCAGATGGTCTGGGACCTCGAGGAAGTGGCGGCCGCCCGCCGGGACTTGGGCCCCGAGGCCGCGCTGAAGCTCCTGGACCACACCGAACCCGCACCCACCCCTGCCCAGCCCGGTACTCCGGCGTCGGCCAAACGGACGCTCTCTGACGGGACCGCGGGGGCCCGGCTCCACCCGTGGAGCGATCTTCAGCCTGCCGGAAGCCGCTCAGCCGCTACAGCTTCACCGCCTCGACCCCGGCCGCCGGCGCCCTGCGCCCGCTGAGCGACCCGGACTCGCCCGAGCTGGACGAGGACGACGAAGGGGTGGACTGAACGCCCACATCGGGTGACGCGGGCATATCAGGTGGCCGGGGTGCTCGGAAATCGCAAGCGCCGGTGGGGGAGCTGATGTCAGGCTGCCTGGTATGTCCGACTAAGCCTTGATTGGTGCGGCCGACCTGGCGGCCTGCTCGATCTTCGCGCGGTAGCCTGCACGGGTTTCCTCGTCGATCGGCTTCTCGTGTTCAGGGCGCAGCCCGGTCCGGCCGTCGAGGCCCTCGCGCAGGATATCGGCGTGTCCGGCATGCCGGATGGACTCGCCGAGGACATGGACCATGATGGCGAACAGGTTCGTGTTGGT
>NZ_JAYWVC010000337.1:0-5636 GCF_036281785.1 Streptomyces chiangmaiensis
TCCGGAGCGCAGATCCAACTCCTCCAGCAGCTCCGCGGTCAGGCCCATCACCGTCGACATCGACGTGATCGACGCCCCCGACCGCGTCCCGCGCGCCCGTCCCAGCAGCGTCTCCCCGTCGTGCTGGACAAGCATGCTGGCCCCGCCGTACAGCAGCCCGAGCAACTCGGGACGATCCCGCAACACCGAGCAGTCCAGCAGGTCCCACCGCGGCGGCTCCTCGCCCGGGGCACTGCGCCGCACGTACGCCTGCGGCATCAACACTTCACGGGGCAGCGCGAGCAGGGCGTCGCGGACCGGGCCCGGCCGCAGAGCCCCTTCCTCTTCAAGTCGGGCGACCATCGCCGCCCGCGCGGCCGCCGGATCCGCGCCTGTCGGCGCGGCGCCGCTGACCCGGCCCGGGGAGTGCCCCGGTGCCTGGTCGCCGGCGGCGGGGCGGATCTTCAGAGTGCTCATCGCTCGCCCCAGCCCATCTCGGAGTAGCGGCGCCCATCGAGAATCCCGTCGATCGCCCGTCGGGTGTACGGCACAACCTCGGCCGGGAGGTCCTGCGGCTTCCACCACCGCCACTCCACGCACCGGTCTGGCTCCAGTACTTCGGGGTTGCCGGCCCAGGATCGGGCCTGGAAGACGAGGCCGATCCTGGGCTGCGCGTTGGGGGAGTCGACGAGGTGAACCGTGTGTACGAGCTCTACGTCCTCGGGCTTGATGGTGAGGCCTGCCTCTTCCTTCGCTTCCCGCACCAGACAGGCGATCGCGGCTTCCCGCTCGCAGTGGCCGGCCAGGAAGTGCCAGGTGCTCGGCGCGAACGTCGAGTCGGGGTGACGCAGGCCGAGGAGGATCCGACCGTGTTCGTCCTGGAGGTGGAGGTGGACCCCGACGATGTGAAACTCGGTCCCCGTCGGGGCGTCGCCGGGCAGCGGACGGGCACCGTCCGGCGGTCCCGTCGGTGCGGGGTGCTCGGCCGCGTGGCGGCGGATCAGTTCCCCGAGTCCGGGGCTCAGGCGGAGCCGGTCGAGCATGTCAACGGTGAACCACTTCAGCAGGACGCCTTCGCGGAGGTCCACCGTGTCGGGGTCACCACTCCAGCGGCCGGCGTAGACCTGGATGGGCACCGCGAGGCCGTCGACGCTCGTCGCTTCCTCCACGGCGAACGGCATCAGATCGGTGGGCTCCAGGCCTGGCGCCTCCTCGGCGAGCTCGCGCCGCACGGTCGCCTTCAGGTTGGTGTCCTGGCTCGTGCGGCCGCCACCGAGGAGAGCGAACGCGCCAGGGGCCCAGATGCCTTCACGGTGATCCCTCAGGTGAAGGAGGTATCTGCCGTGGCCGTCGTGGATCAGAGCGGAGGCGTTGACGGGCTCGGGCTGCCCGTCAAGGCCACGGTCTTCGGCGTCCAGGAGCTTGGCGCGCAAGGACGGGGACCTGACGTCGGCGAACTCAAGCCACCGGGCGCCGGCAACCTCCTCGTCCTTCAACGAAAGCCGCGGGTGCTGCTCGGGCACGAGGTAGAAGGCGAAGCGGAAGTCGAAGTGCTGGTGTGCGTCTTCGCCCTTGGCGGGGTTGGCGTTGATGGCGTGGACGTCGATGTCGATCGGAGTGCCGAGAAACTGCGGAGTCAGGCACAGGTCGCCTGGCGGGATGCCGGTCTCCTCGCGCACTTCCCGCAAGGCCGCGGCCAGGAGGGTCCGGTCGTCCTCGACGTGGCCGCCCGGCGCGAGTAGCAGCCCGGTGACCTTGTGGCCGATGTGCAGGACGCGTCGCTCACGGTCGATGACAGCCGCGCTGCAGGTGACGTGAGCCGAGAGCGTGGCACGGCTGGCCGGATAGTCGGCGCCATCCAAGACGGACAGCAGCCCGGCGAGGGTCTCCCGCTCGTGCGGATGCCGGGCTAGTAGGCCTCGGCGGCCACGCGGATGTGGGAACGGGTGGGCGGCACGTCATCACCTCTCGGTGGCACAGGGGTAGGACGGCTCAGGACCGGCTACGGACGATGTGTCACGTAACGTCCTCCGGGACCGAGGTCGCGGAGCGCCTGGCTGGAGGCAGCGGTGCGTCCGCAGGGGTGGTAACTCCGTACTGGGCGGCCTGCGCGGTGAACATGCCGCGATAGAGGCCGTCGTGGTGGGCCATGAGGTCGTCATGGGTGCCTTCCTCGGCTACGGCCCCCTGGTTTAGGACGTAGATGCGGTCGGCGGTGGCTGTCGCGGCGAGACGGTGGGTGACGAGCACGACGGCGTGCCCTTGTTCGGCGAGGGACCACAGCCCTTCGAATGCGGCGATTTCCGCGTGCGGGTCGAGCGCGGAGGTCGGCTCGTCGACGAACAGGAACGGCGCGCGCCGATAGAGGCTGCGTGCGGTCCCCAGCTTCTGCCACTGGCCGCCGGAGAGCTGTACACCGCGCTCGTAGCCCTTGAAGACGATCGAGTTCCACCCGTGTGGCAGGCCGTCGACGAGGGTGAGCACGTTCGCCTCTGCTGCCGCTTCTCGCACGCGGCCCATGTCTCGGGGGCGGTCGCCGGCGCCGATAGCCACGTTCGCGGCGGCGGTCATCTCCCAGCGGGGAAAGTCCTGGGCAAGCAGGCCGACCGCGGCGAAGAGGCGGATCCGGTCAGCCTCTCGCAGCTCGACCTGGCCACCGTTCTCGTCCTCCCACCACACATGCCCCTCGGTGGGCAGCAGCAGCCCGGCGAGCACCTTGGTCAAGGTCGTCTTGCCGGAGCCGTTTGCCCCCACCAGGGCCGTCACTTCGCCCCGGCGGACCGTGAGGCTCACCCGATTCAGCGCCGGAACGTCGGCCCCCGGATAGGTGAACGACACGCCCTCGACCCGCACTTGATTCACGCCAGCGGGGAGCGCCGCGCCCGCCGTGGGAATGGCGTGCTTGCCAGCCACCTCGATGGCGGTCTCGGTGTCGGTGAGGAACAGCAGCTCCTCGTACAGCCTGTTCACCTGCTGGACAAGGGACGTCAGGCGTGCGGTGGAGGTGCGGATGGCGATGACCGCGGTGCCGCCGACAGCAAGCGGCAGCCCACCGCTGGCCAGCAGCCACCACAACAGCCCGTAACAGGCCAGCGACGCCAGACCGGCGAATCCGCCGGCGACCAGGTCGGTGGAGCCCTGCGCGCGGGCCAACCGACGCTGCTCAGCTTCGGTCTGCCGCGACATCTCCTCATAGCTGTCCAGGAGCTTGGTTCCAGCCGCGTGCACACGGATCTCCCCAGCGGCATGCGGCCGGGTCAGGTAGGCCAGCAACGACGCGATCGCCCGCCGATGGTCGACCCAGTTCAACCGCGAGATGTAGTCGCGCCGAGCGGAACGCACCGCCCCCCATCCCTTCGGCAGGGCGATCGCCAGCAGCATCGGCAGCAAGGCCCAGTGCAGCGACGCCAGCACGACTGCCGCCGCCACCATCCCAATGAGCACGTTACCCACGCCCACCGACAGCCGAAGCATGCTGCGCGCGGAGTCGGTGCCGAACTTGCCTGCCTCCAGCACCCGCTGGACTTCCGGCCGCTCAGTCGCCTCCACCTCGACCTGGGTGACGGCCGTGTAGTACCGACTGGATACCGCCCGCTCCACCTGCGGCTCCAGCCGCCCCGACATCGCCGTCGACCACGCAGAAAGCAGTGCTGCCACCACCGCGGTCAGCCCCAGCACGATCAACGCCGGAAGCGCCTGACGTAGTTTGTCCGCGGTCGGCCCATCCGAGAACAGCTGCGTGAGGACGCTGTTGACCGCGATCAGCCCCCAGGCGGAGGTCACGCCCTGGCCGAGCTGCGCTACGACGACCCCGGCCAGGGCCCGCCGATCCGTCTGCCATCCGGTGCGCAGCACCATGCCCACCATGCGCGGCAGAGCGGCCGCCATGTGCCCGAACGACAATCGGGTCAGCGGGCCCTCATGACGGACGTAGGACTGGTCGTAGCGAAGCCGGCCACCGTAAAGCTCGTGTTCCGCTTCGGAGATTCCATCTTCGATCGCTGTAGCGCTCGCGTCGCCTGGGGCATCGCGGCGTGGTCCGGCCTGGGTCAACGGCGCTCCCTCTGAACGGCTGTGGCGGTGTCGCCGGGTTCAACGACACCGCCCTGGTTTCGAACACATGTCTTTCGGCCGGTGTGAAAAGTCCCGTGCCGTACGGCTCCTGGAGAGTGCGAGATGCATGGACCCTTGTCCCGCAAGACTGCAGCGTGAGAGCGGGTTGGCCGAAACGCCGATGGTGACCTGACGGTAGGCCTGCCCCCGACCATGTGCTTGGACCGCGAGCCGGCTTACAGAACGCCAGGTGCCAGCGGACAGCCATCCGTGCCCCGCCCGGCTGATGCCTCGGGCCGGACAGGCGGCGATGCGCCATAAGAACCTGCCGTAGAAGATCCGTGTGACACCCTCCGCGATGGGCTCGCCGTGATCCGTCCCGCAGCGCGGCCACCGGCCCAGCGAGTCGGTGGCCGACCTTCATTCTCGAGACCTCATTGCGCGGGCAGCGGAGCTGGAGACCTTGGACTCAGACACTGGGCCGATGCCGCGGCTTCGCAAACCTCATGGGCGCCCCGTTCCCCCGGCTCCTGCTCTCCGTGTTCCTCGACGAACTCGCCTACCGCGCATGGCACATAGAACTGGCCGACGAGCCCCGCCGCAACACCTCCCACCATGTCTGGGGCTACGCCTCCCTGCCCGTCTTACTCTCCCCGCGCGCGGATCACGGGTGAGCTATCCTGCGCGCATGCGCGGACAGTTCACCGGCTGGCCGGAGCAGGCCATGGACGTGTTGTGGCAGCTCCAGGGCGAACCGACCCACGCGACTCGCGAGCGCTACCGCGCGGACCGCGAACGCCTGGTCCGGCAGCCGATGATCGCCCTGCTGAACGAGGTCGCGGACACCGACCCCCGGTACGAGGACTTTTCCGTCTGGCACTACCGCACCGACTCCTGGTGGTGGCAGCACCAGGGCGCGGTGATCCGACTCGGCCGCAAGATCGAGATCGGTCTCCGGTTCGACCTGGACGGCCTGCGGATCCAGGGCGCCTGGTGGTACCCCGATCCTGGCCAGGTGGACATGTTCCGCAAAGCTGTCGCCTCCGAGGGGAGCGGCCGCGAGCTGTCCGCCATCGTCGAGGACGTGCAGAAGAAGGGCTACGACATCTCCGGGGACGTGATGAAACGTCCCCCACGCGGATATCCGACGGACCACTCCCGTACGAACCTGCTGCGCCACCGTTCGCTGATCGCCGCCCGTCTCCTCGGCTGCGAGGAGTGGCTGCATACCCCCGAGGCGGTCGTCCGGGTCCTGTCGGCCGCCGCCGACCTGGACGCCCTGCTGATGTGGCTGGTCCGCCACGTGAAGCGCGCCGTCTGACATCACGGGGACGCCGCGCGGCACGGGACCCACACCCGTGCCGTAGGCCCCCGCGCTCAGAAGGTGATGAGCACCTGGGCTCAGCGCCCCGACAACCTGCCTGCTGCGATGTGGCTGGGGCGGGCCGCCATCGCACTGGTCGCTACGGCAAGCGGTTCCCTGCTGTACTGCGGCACGTCAGCGTGCCCGTGGGACCTCGTTGCGCGCGTTCAGAGTACTCGGGGTCAGTCCTGTGTCAGGGCGCGTCGGATGGCGGAGATGTTGATGCGTTCTTGTTCCAGGC
>NZ_JAYWVC010000338.1:0-5620 GCF_036281785.1 Streptomyces chiangmaiensis
GGTGAACATGTCGCGCGCTTCGGATGCCGTGGCAGGCCACCACGTCTGAACACCGGACGGCTACGCCAGGTCGTGCTCGATCGCGGTGAGCTCCTCGTCGTGACCGCCTTCCGCCGGTTCGCGCTTGGGGTAGGCGCCGGCGCCGGGATGGACTTTATCGATGAGGTCGGCGTACGCGGGGTTACGGTGGATGAACTCGCCGACGACCGGGCAGATGATGGTGATTTTCTTCCCGCTCTCGCGGATCTCGTCCAGCACGCGGGAGACGAGCTCCGTGGCCACCCGATGTTTGCGGTAGGCGGGGTCGACCCACGTCGTCAGCAGCACAACGCGACTGCCCACGAACCGGTACGAGAGCTCAGCGATCGCTTCATCACCGAGGGCGGCGACCCAGCGACCGTGCTCCGCGTCGTTGAGCACATCGAGCTCCCAGCTGGACTCCGCCTCGCCAAGACGTGCCTCGTTCAAAGCGGCGATGAGAGCAGCGTTGTTCTCTTCACGGGCGGACGCCTCAGCCTCGAAATTGATCGTCATTTCACACTTTCTGCCGGGGGGAGCTGATAGGCGGGCTTAAGACGAACGCGTGCGGCCTTTGGTTATTCCCGGGTGATTAACGTCGATGAGGTCGGCATACCCTGGGTTGTTCTCGATGAAGGTGAGCACGATCGGGCACAAGATGGTGACTGTCTTCCCTTGCACGCGCACGTCGTCCAGGACGCGTCTGATCAGCTCTGTGCCGATGCCTTGTTTGCGGAACTCGGGGAACACCGAGACGGCCAGCAACACGAGCCGGCTGTCGCCGGCGACGTTGTAGGCCAGGCCGGCGACCTCGTGGTCGTCGACGATGCCCTCGTAGACGCTGGTTTCCTTGTTGTCGACGACTGCGAAGTCAAACGCGGGGGCGTGGGGATCGTCGGCTACCTCGTCGATGAGGACGATCTGGTCCTGACTGAGGGTGCCTTTCCCGTCGGGGTATCCGGCCTCGTCGTTGTATTCGAAGGCGGAGCGGTCCGGCTCGGTTGGATTGGTCATAGCGGTGTCCCTTCGTTTGTTACTGGTCCGTGTCGGTGTAGGCGGGGCGTTGCAGTGGGGGTTGGTGGAGTGTGTGGAGCGGGTCGTGGGCTGTCGCGCCCAGGAGTCGTTTCGTGCGGGTGAGGGCTTCAAGGTCAAGCTGGAGTGGGGGCGGGGGGACGGTGAGGACCGGGCAGGTAGCGTGGGTGAGGCAATAGTGGGCGACGCGGGATCGCCAGCGGCGGAGTCTGCCGTGATGTCTTCCGCCGATGACCAGCAGGTCGGTTTCCTTGTTGGCGATCTGGACGAGGGCGCGGCCCGCGGAGCCGGAGATGACGAGTCCACTGATGGGGACGGTGTCGTCGGTGGCAGCGAAGGCGTCGTTGAGGATGTTTTTTAGCAGGCGCATGGCTGCGGTTCTGGTGCCCTTGAGGGGCGGTCCGTTGGTCCCGGGAGGTGGGTCCGTGTCGCAGGGCCGCCAGACCAGGACCGCCAGGAGACGGCGTCCGGTGAGCCGGGCTTCGGTGCCGGCCCTCTGTAGTGCGACGAGGCTGTTGAGTGATCCGCTGACCCCGACCACGATGCGCTGCTGCTGTGATGGGCTGTCCATGAGGCTCCTTCTTCCGGCCCGCAGGACGCCCTCAGCGTCACCTTTTAGGACAACCGAGGTGGGACGGCTATCCGCCTCAAGGTGTTGAGGCTGTCACCGAGCGGGAGCGACTGCACAGGGCGTCTCTTACTTGACGACGTAGACATGCTGTGTGTGATGTAGCGAGATTCACACTCTGACGGAGGAATGTCTCCGGATCCGTGGGTAGGCATCTCGACTCACACCCCTGGCGCTCATGCGCTGAGGCCCCCTACCTGCTCCGGCTGCTCGGTCAGGCCTCGTCGGGGCATGTCTCCTGTGTCCTTCAAGGCAGTCTTCCTCGCTCAACGTGTTGTCGGCTCGGTTACGCCCTCCGCGGTTCGCCAGTACTGTTCGCCCATGTCGGAATTCTGCGCTGCTTCGGGTATTGCTCCTGATTTGATACGAGCTGGGCGAGGTGTGCGCCGGGCGCTGACCGAAGCCCTGCGCGAAGCGGTCCGCACCGGCCACCTGGCCCCGGGGACACGGCTGCCCTCCTCCCGTCAACTCGCCACCGATCTCGGCCTTGCCCGCAACACCGTGGCCGACGCCTATGCCGACCTTGTCGCCGAGGGATGGCTTACCGCTCGCAGAGGCTCGGGCACACTCGTGGCGGACAGGATGATCACTCGGCCGATCTTGGCGCGCTCAGCCCCCGATCCATCCGGCGACCCTCGCCACGACCTGACCCCAGGTAGTCCCAACCTCGCCACTTTTCCTCGTGCGGCCTGGCTGAAGGCCACACGCCGCGTCCTGGCCGCGGCCCCCGACGACGTGCTCGGCTACGGCGATCCCCGTGGTCGGCCGGAGCTACGGGCCGCACTCGCAGACCATCTCGCTCGAGCCCGCGGCGTGTACGTGAGTCCGGCGCACATACTGATCTGCGCCGGCGTCTCCCACGGCCTGCAGATCCTGAGCGGAGGCCTGGCCGAGCGGGGGGCGAGGAATATCGCCGTCGAGTCCTACGGCCTAGACAGGTACTGGGCCCTGCTGGCGGCTGCGGGGCTCAAGACCCGCCCGCTTACCTTGGATACCCACGAGACCGACCCGGTGCCGCCCGTCGGCACGGATGCGGTCCTACTCACACCCGCTCATCAGTTCCCAGCCGGCACGGCACTGCAACGCGATCGCCGGACGGCCGTCGTGGACTGGGCCAGACGGACCGGCGGGCTGGTCCTGGAGGATGACTACGACGGTGAGTTCCGGTTCGACCGCCAGTCTGTCGGAGCGCTCCAAGGACTCGACCCCGACTGCGTGGTCTACATGGGTACCGCCAGCATGACCCTTGCTCCGGGCCTACGGTTGGCCTGGATGGCGGTGCCTCCCATGCTCGCTGAGGAAGCCGTGGCGGCCAAGGGGCAGATCAACTCGTGCGAGGTATTCAGCCAGCTGACGATGGCGGAATTCATCACCTCCGGCGCCTACAGCCGTCACGTACGTGCTGCCCGTCGGCGCTACCGCGATCGACGAGATGCGCTCGTCACAGCGCTGGCTCAGCACGCCCCAAAGGTGCGCGTCATCGGGACAGCGGTTGGCCTGCACACGGTGCTCGGTTTGCCGCCCGGGACCGAGCAGCGGGTTCTTCAGTCGGCAGCCCGGCAGGGCCTCAAAGTAGTAGGCCTGTCTCGATACCGCCATGAACGGTCCCTGAGTCCCATGGCCGATGGCCTCGTCGTTGGATACGGGGTCCCCTCTGACGCTGCGTGGCCTCAGGCGCTCTCCGCACTCGTGCGGGTCCTTTCCTGACGCGCCCCCGAGGAGCCAGGTACCCGAACTGAGATGTTTGTGGGTGCGGCATCACCTCACGCCTGCCCCGGGTTACAAGCTCGAGAAGGCAGGCGCAGGTTCATGAAGTGCATATTCGCCGGCACCGTTTCTGTGTCGACGACGGCTGAATTGTGAGCCAGTGGCGACGGATGAAAGTGGCCTCCGCTGCATCTGTTGATGTTGGTCCTTCCCCAGTGTTGGCGGCGGGAACCCGTCCGAGGTTGCGGCCGCGCATGCGGTAGCTGTCGCCCTTGAGCGAAATGGCTTTGGCGTGGTGGACGAGGCAGTCGATCATCGCAGCGGCGACCGTGTCGTCGAAGGCAGCTCCCCAGCGTCCGAAGAGTTTGTTGCTGGTCATGATCACTCTCGTGTGTTCGTAGCGGCCCGAGATGAACCGGAAGAAGAGGTTCGCGGCCTCGGGTTCGAAGGGGATGTAGCTGACCTCGTCCACGACGATCAGCGGGATCCGCCCCAGACGGATCAACTCACCCATGAGCCCGCCCACTTGGTCGGCTTCGGCGGGGCGAGTCACCCACCGGGCCGCGGTCGCGAAGGCGACCCGGTGGTCAGGTGGGTCTGGGCCGGGTGCGGCGGCCAGGACTGTGACACCGCAGGTGCTGGGTGCGCCGACTTTTCAACCATGGTCCTGAACCGTCAGCACCCGCGCTTCAGTGATTCGTACGAGTAAGAATCACCTGTTCTGGGGCGCTGTCATGGTATGGACAGGGACAAGCGCACAGACCTCGACATCCATGTGGCGAAGGACGCGGAGGTGGAGACTTACGATGCGTCGCTCGGTCCGGACCGCATCGGGACCCTGGTCTATCAGCTGACTGGCGGCAAGGTCGCGATGATCTCGACCGCGGTGGAAGCGGAGTACCAGCATCACGGTGGGGCCGCAGAACTGATCGTCAGCGCGCGCGACGACATTACCGGTTCCGGAGGGACGGTGACGACCCGCACGTACACGCCGCCGACAAGTGATGTGGTCTGCAGCACGGATACGGAGCACATACATCGGTCGTTCATCGGGGATGGCGGCATGAACGATGAACCGTTCCCCGAGGCTGGCGAAGATTCGCTGGCGACCATTTTCAAAGAGCGCCGGCTCCTACTGAATCTGGCGTTTCGGATGCTCGGATCGTCCTATGACGCCGAGGATGTCGTGCAGGAGACGTACACGCGCTGGTATGCGTTGTCCGAGGAGGTTCAGCGCAGCATCAAGTCACCGATGGGGTGGTTGGTACGTGTAGCCAGCAGGATCTGCCTCGACCAGCTCTCCTCGGCGCGAGTGCGACACGAGCAGTATGTGGGGGAGTGGCTGCCGGAGCCTGTGCCCGATACGTCGTGGGACACGGTCCGACCTGCTTACGCGGGCACCGACCCGGCAGACCAGGTGAGCTTGGACGAGTCAGTGACCATGGGAGTCCTGGTGATTCTGGACACCGTGACGCCTGCAGAGCGTATTTCTTTTATCCTGCATGACATTTTCGGTGTTCCGTTCAACGAGATCGCCGAAACCGTTGGCCGCACTCCCGCGGCGTGTCGCCAGCTTGCCGCGTCCGCGCGTCGTCGTGTCCGAACCGCCAAACCGCGCGGCATTGTGAGAGCACGGCACAAGTATGTCGTATCGGCGTTCAAGTATGCATGCGAGACGGGTAACCTGGATGCGCTGGTCGGCTTGCTGGACGCCAACGCAGTCGCCCAGTCCGACGGCGGTGGCAGGGTCCGCACCGCTCTGAGACCGATCGTCGGCGCCGACAGGATTGCTCGGTTTCTGAAGGGCGTCCTCCGTAAGGAACCCGGAACCAGTTTTACAGAAGAGCGGGTAAGCGGGCAGCCGGGCATTGTCGCCCGGATCAACGGGGTGACCGTCCTTGTCATGTCCTTCAACCTCGACGATGCGGGACTCATCGATCGTCTGTGGGTGATGATGCACCCGCAGAAACTACATGCCTGGCGTAGCCGAGATCTCTCTTGAAGCTTTCTCCTGCTTTCGAAAGTTCAGGAACGAGGTTCCCGCCCACCTCACCGTGGCGGGCCTGACGCGTTTTCGTGCCTGGCGGTTGCACCTTCCGGTCGCAGCGATCGCAGCTGTCGGCGACAGCGGAAAACTCGAAGCTCGGACGAGTGATCCACGCTTACCCGACGCTCCACCGTAAACATTCAGCTGGTGCGCGCTGGGTGATGGATTAGGGCGTGTAGTGACGGCCG
>NZ_JAYWVC010000339.1:0-5617 GCF_036281785.1 Streptomyces chiangmaiensis
AGGCTCCGGGTCGGGGGTGACGTCGGCGGCGGGCGCGGGCGTAGCTGCAACCTCCGGCTCCGCGCTGGCGGCGACCTCGGCGACAGGAGCGGGCGTGGCCGCAGCCTCCGGCTCCGGGTCGGTGGTGACGTCGGCGACGGGCTCGGGCACAGGCTCCGCGGCGACCTCGGCGGCGACTTCGGCCTCGGGCGCCTGCGCGGCCTCCGGCTCCGGCGTCTGTGCCGCTGCGGCCGCTGACTCGGCCTCGGCCTCGGCCTCCTCGCGCTCCGGCTGCGTCGAGACCGGTGTGACGGGCTCCGCCTCGGCGGTGATCGTCCGCTCCGTCGACACCTCGGGCGAAGGCTCCTCCATCGGGGTGACCTGCCGCGGCACCGTCACATTGTCGAACGCCGCCGACACCAGATCGTGCTCGTCCGTGGGGCCCGACGACTGCTGTGCCGGGATCTCGGGTGTCGCGGCCGACCGGGTGGAATCCGCGGCAGGCGGTTCCTGCGCCGTTGCGGCCGCCGAAACCGTCGGTTCCGTGGTCGTCGGCGTCTCCCGCGAGGGCTCCCCCTCGGCGGAGCGCCCCTTGCGTGAGCGGCCGAACGCGTTCCGCAGGAGAGTGAGAATGCCCATGTGCGCAACCCTTCGCATGAGTTGATGCCCGTCAATCCCTGGCCAGGACGGACACGTAAGGTTAGCGGTCACAGACGGCGATCTTGGGTAGGGTCCAACCATCGGAAGGGCCCGATGTCAACACCGCGATCTCGCCGTTACCGAGTGTGAGGTCCGCCTCGGCACCACCGCGCCGGACGCCACTGACCGCGCTCCTGGATCTCGCGCGCCAACCCTCGTACGGATCCATCCGGTTCACCGATCGTTCATGTGTCCGCCCTACTCCCGCACATCCGTCCACCTAGCGTCACGCCCAAACCAAAGGACCATATGGGGAGAGTAAAGTGCGCAAGCTGCTGCCACTGATCGGAACGCCGTCCGGCTCGCATCCCGGCGGTCGGTCCGCCCTGACCTGCCGCTACCGGTGCGGCGACGCTTGTTTCCACGAGGTGCCCAACACCAGCGACAACGAGTACGTCGGCGACGTCATCGCCGGCGCCCTCAGCCGCCGTTCCGCCCTGCGTGCCGCGGCCGTCGTCACGGTCGCGACCGCCGTCGGCGCGGCGACCGTCGCAAAGGCCCCGCAGTCCGCCGCGGCCTCCGCCGGCCGGACCACCACATCTCACACCGCCGCCGCCCGCGGCCTCCGCTTCGCCTCGGTCGCCCCCAACACCGCCGACGCCGTCACCGTCCCCGACGGCTACCGCCAGAACGTGGTCATCCGCTGGGGCGAACCCATTCTCCGCGGGGCCCCCGCCTTCGACCCCGAGAACCAGACCGCCGCCGCCCAGGCCGGCCAGTTCGGGTACAACAACGACTTCCTCGCCCTGCTGCCGGTTCCGGGCGAGCACGGCCGCCAGCTTCTCGTCGCCAATCACGAGTACACCGACGAGGTGCTCATGTTCCGGGGGTACGACCCCCAGAACCCGACCCGGCAGCAGGTCGAGGTGGCCTGGGCCGCCCACGGCCTTGCCGCCGTCGTCGTCGAGGAGGACAGCAGGAGCGGGAGCCTCACCGCGGTCCCCCGCCACCCCCTCAACCGCCGCGTCACCGCGACCAGCACGTTCCGTCTCACCGGTCCTGCCGCGGGTTCGGACCTCCTGAAGACGTCGGCCGACCCGACGGGCCGCAGGGTCCTCGGCACTCTCAACAACTGCTCCGGCGGCACCACCCCCTGGGGCACCACCCTCCACGGCGAGGAGAACTTCAACCAGTACTTCGCCAACGGGTCCAGCGCCACCGACCTGCGGTACGGCATCGGCACCTCCGTCACCGAGCGCAAGTGGGAGCGGTTCGACAAGCGCTTCGACCTGGCCCAGGAGCCCAACGAGGTCCACCGCTTCGGGTACGTGGTCGAGTTCGACCCGTACGACCCCACCTCCACGCCGCGCAAGCACACCGCCCTCGGCCGCTTCAAGCACGAGGCCGCCACCGTGCGGCTCACCGAGGACGGGCGGCCCGTCGTGTACTCCGGTGACGACGAGCGGTTCGACTACTTCTACAAGTTCGTCGGCACCAAGCAGATGCGGCACGGGAACTCCCGGTCTGCGCGCGAGCACAACCTCTCGCTTCTCGACGAGGGGACGCTCTACGTCGCGAAGCTCACCGGCGACTCCCCGGCGACCGACATCGACGGCAGCGGCAAGCTTCCGGGCGACGGCGAGTTCGACGGCTCCGGCACCTGGATCCCGCTCGCCACCGCCACGGCTCACGGGGCCGTGTCCCACGTCGAGGGCATGAGCGCCGACGAGGTCTTCGTGTTCACCCGGCTCGCGGGCGACAAGGTCGGCGCCACCAAGATGGACCGGCCCGAGGACATCCAGCCCTCCCCGCACACCGGGAAGGTCTACGTCGTCCTCACCAACAACACCAACCGCGGCAAGGCCGGCTCGCCGGCCGCCGACGAGGCCAACCCGCGCAACGGCAACAAGCACGGGCACATCCTCGAGCTCACCGAGGGCCACAACCGTGCGGAGAGCACGTCGTTCGCCTGGTCGCTCTTCCTCGTCGCCGGCGACCCCGCCGACCCCTCCACGTACTTCGCCGGGTTCCCCAAGGACCGGGTCAGCCCGATCTCCTGCCCGGACAACGTGGCCTTCGACCCGCACGGCAACCTCTGGATCTCCACCGACGGCAACCAGCTGGGATCGCACGACGGTCTCTTCGGTGTCGCCGTGCGCGGTGAACGGCGTGGTGAGCTCAAGCAGTTCCTGACCGTGCCGAAGGGTGCCGAGACCTGCGGTCCGCTCATCCAGGACCGGCGGGTGCTCGTGGCCGTGCAGCACCCGGGCGAGCTCGACGGCGCGACCGTCGAGAAGCCGGCCAGCACCTGGCCCGACGGGCCCGGGAAGATCGTCCGCCCGGCCGTCGTCGCCGTGTGGCGCGCGGACGGCAGTGACGTAGGGGTCTGACCCTCGGAACGGATCCCCGATGGGAGATGAGGGGGCGGCGCCCGGCTGGCGCCGCCCCCTTGGCCGGCCGGTGGCGGGATGCCCCAAGGCAGCGACAGCTCCACCAGCGACTCCCTGTTGCCGCCGACCACTGGATGCCACCCCGCCGGTCCGGCCATGGTCGGGAGCCCGACGACCCTCTCACCAGGCCGTGTGCCGGTGGAGCGTGACGTCCACGAGCAGGGCGCGGTGGTCGGTGTCCGCGATGTCCAGGAAGCGGGCCGAGTTCGCCGAGAAGTCCCGGGAGACGAGGACGTGGTCGATCTGGGCGCCGAACGGTGAGGCGGTCCTGGTGGGCCAGGAGGGCGTACGGGAGGCGCCGGCCAGGCGTGCGCTGTCGCGCAGGCCGGTGTCGAGGATGCGGCGGAATGCCGCGTGGTCCTGGGAGGCGTTGAAGTCCCCGGCGAGAATCGTGGGAGCGTCGCCGCGGGCCCCCGCGTACGCGCGCAGCTCCCCCAGTTCGTGGCGCCAGGGCGAGAGCCGGCCGGGGAGCGGGGGCAGAGGGTGGGCGAGCTGAAGGCGCACGGCGTGGCCCCGGACGTCGGCGACGGCTCCGGGCATGCCCATGGTGCCCGGCACACCGGGCGCGGCCTTCAGCGGGAAGCGGCTGAGGATGACGGACCCGTCGGAACCGGCGCCCTCGACGGCCTGCCGGTAGGGGTAGGTGCCCGCCGCACCGCCGAAGGCCCGCTCCAGGGCGGCGGAGCAGCGATACTCGCACTCCTCGACGAACACGATGTCGGGGCGCTCACGGCGGATCGCGGGCAGGAGGGAGTCCGTTCCGCGACCGAACTCCACATTGGACGTCAGCACCTGGAACTCGGCGAGCGGGGCGCCGGTCGGCTCGGCCGTCCTGCCGTAGGGCTCGATGAACCAGGCGAGCGCGGCGAGCACGAGGAGGCTCCAGACCATGCCGGTGCGCCAGCGCACGAGCAGGGCGAGCAGGAGGGCGAAGGCGGTGGGGGCGAGCAACCAGGGGAGGAAGGCGAGCAGTTGGGGGACGGGGGTGACCGCGTCGGTGTCGGCGGCACGGCAGCCGACGACGACGCTTACTCCCGCGAGCACCAGCCCGGCGAGCCAGGCTCCCGCGCTCCGCCCCCGGGTCCGGTGCCGGGCCTCGGCCGGCCCGGTCCGCTCCACGGTCGCTGTCTCCACGTGGCGCCGCCCTTCCCCCGGAGGACTCGATGCCCGGATCCTCCCCCGAAGACGGGGTGGGAGGGAGAACGGTTGCCCGTCGCGTGGTCCCCGGAACGAACTACCCCGTCGTACCGGTGCGGTCCGCCGTCACCAGGGACCAGATCACGAAGCCTCCGATCGCGATGGCGATGATGGACCAGATCGGGGCGTACGGCAGGAACATGAAGTAGAGGATCATGTACAGGGCCGCCAGCCCCACACCTGTCGCGCGCGCCCACTCCATGCCCTGGAGCACACCCCAGCCGGTGATCGCGACCAGTGCACCGACGATCAGGTGGATCCAGCCCCAGGTGGTGAGGCTGAACTCGTACACGTAGTTTCCGACGCTGACGTAGACGTTGTTCGTGGCGATGCCCGCGATGCCGTTCAGTACGCCCACGACCCCGCCGACGATCATCAGGACCCCGGCGAACGTCGTGCCGCCGGTCGACCACGCCGCGCGCTTCGGGTGAGCGGTGGTGCGTGCGGTGTTCTGGACCATGGGGTCGCCTCCTCTGGACGGGACGTTCATCCGCAGGTTCGCCCCCGAGGAGGGGCGACGCAGGGGGAGGTGAGCCGAACGGGTGACCGCGGGGCCGGTGCCTCAGGCGTCCACCCGCTCCAGGAACTCCTTCAGCACCGTGTCGAACTCCTGTGGACGTTCCAGGTTCGGCAGGTGCGCGGCGCCCGCCACCACCCGGAGTGTGGCGTCGGGGAGCGCCGCGTGCATGGCCTCCGCGTCCGCGACGGGTGTGTACGTGTCGTCCTCGCCGACCACCACCAGGGCCGGGACCGTGACGCGGGTGAGGAGGTCGCGGTAGTCGGGACGTTCCGCCCGGCCGCGCAGGGCCGCCGCCGAGCCCTCGGGGGGTGCGGCCGTCATCATGCGGTGCACGTGCGCCGCCACCGCGGGGTCGGCGTGGGGCGCGACCATCCGGTACAGCACCTCGTCGGCATACGGGCGCATGCCCTCGCGCAACAGCCGGTCCGCCATGGCGTACCGGTCCCGCCTGCCCTCCTCGGTCTCCGCCACCGGGAAGGTGTCCGCGAGCACCAGGCCGGCGATGCGCCCGGGGAACCGGGACCAGCACTCCATGGCGATCTGGCCGCCCATGGAGAGCCCGGCGAGGACGCAGCGGTCCACCCCCAGGTCGTCGAGGAGCGACGCGATGTCGTCGGCGAACACCGAGAGCGGGGTGACACCGGCGGCGACCGGGGAGGCGCCGTAGCCGCGCAGGTCCGGGGCGATCACGCGACGTGTGCGGGCGAAGGTGGCGAACTGTGGGGTCCACATCGAGCGGTCGAAGGGATGGCCGTGGACGAGGACGAGCGGCATTCGGGACGTATGCATTCCTTTGTCCTCATATGCAAGGAAGGGTGCCATGGCCTCGACC
>NZ_JAYWVC010000034.1:0-53103 GCF_036281785.1 Streptomyces chiangmaiensis
TCCTCGGTGCTTTCCAGGATTCCGCTTTCGCGTTTACCTTTCCGGCGAACCCGACTTTATCAGAGTTCTTGGGGCCGATTGACCGGCGACCATTTCTGAATCATCGGGACGGGCTTCTCGGGATCAGTACCCCGGAAGCGGCTAGACGCTCACTGTTGCCGGTGGACCACGCCACCTCTAGGCAACTGTTCAAATCTACCTCCCCACTCGCTCCGTGTCAACGGCTCTCGTGGGGCGATGAGGAGACTAGCAGGCCAACGCAGGATGACGCACATCCGGCAGGACTCTCAGCGCGCTGATCGGGTCACGCCGCCGTCGGCACCGTCGCGCTGCGTTCGGTCTCCTCCAGGTCGCCGGTGTCGCCGGCCCGCGTCGCCCGCCCGCCGAGAACGAAGACATACGTGAGAAAGGCCAGCTCCGCGAGGATGCCGGTGCTGATGCGGGCCCAGGTCGGAAGGCCCGACGGGGTCACGAACCCTTCGATGGCACCGGAGACGAACAGCACCAGCGCGAGGCCCATCGCCATGCCCAGGGCCGCCCGGCCCTCCTCGGCGAGTGCGGCGCGCCGGGAGCGGGGACCCGGGTCGATGAGGGTCCAGCCGAGCCGCAGTCCTGTGCCGGCGGCCACGAAGACGGCTGTCAGTTCCAGAAGACCGTGAGGGAGGACGAGGCCCAGGAAGGTGTCCAGGCGGCCGGCGGAGGACATCAGGCCGATGCCCACCCCCAGGTTCAGCATGTTCTCGAAGAGGATGAAAAGGACCGGGAGGCCCAGGAAGATGCCGAGAACCAGGCAGAGCGCGGTGGCTTGGGCGTTGTTCGTCCACACCTGGGCTGCGAACGAGGCGGCGGGATGACTGGAGTAGTACGTCTCGTACTCACCGCCGGGGCGCGTCAGGCTGCGCAGGTCGCCGGGTGCCGCGATCGACGCCTGAACCTCGGGATGAGTGCTTATCCACCCGCCGAGGAGCGCCGCCACGAGCGTGGAGATCAGCGCCGTGGGTATCCACCAGCGGCGGGACCGATAGACCGCGGCGGGAAAGCCGTACGCGAGGAACTGCGTGACATCACGCCACGAGGCCCGGCGCGTGCCGGTGACGGCACTGCGCGCGCGTGCCACCAGTTGGCTGAGCCGACCCGTGAGCTGGGGGTCCGGCGCGCTGGACTGGATCACGGAGAGATGGGTGGCGGTGCGCTGGTAGAGGACGACGAGTTCGTCCGCCTCGGCTCCGTTCAGGCGGCGCCGGCGTCGGAGCAGGGCGTCGAGGCGGTCCCACTCGGCGCGGTGGGTGGACACGAACACGTCGAGGTCCATGGGATGGGCTGCTCCTCGTCCTCTCGTACTGCGTGTCAGCTTGTCGTACTGCGGCGCGATGTGCCCTCAGCTTGGCAGACTGGCGTACCTCGGGGCAGGCCAGGGGAAGGACGGCGGGCGTGAGTGAGCTAGTGACGGGTGAGGCGGTGGCGCTGGAGCTGCGCCCCGCGAAGCTCCCGAGCCGAGTGCTGGCCGTATTGCTCGACCTGGCAGTAACCATGACCGTCTACATCCTCGTGACGATCGCGCTGGTGGCGTCCACGTCCGGGTTGGACGAGGCCGCCCGGACCGCCCTTTCGATCGCGACCTTCGTCCTCGTGCTGGTGGGCGGGCCGATAGCGGTGGAGACACTCAGCCACGGTCGTTCGCTCGGCAAGCTGGCCTGCGGACTGCGGGTGGTGCGGGACGACGGGGGGCCGATCCAGTTCCGGCACGCGCTGGTCCGGGGTGCGGTCGGTGTGATCGAGATCCTGATGACCTTCGGAGTCATCGCGTGCATCGCCTCGCTTGTGTCCGCACGGGGCCGGCGGCTCGGTGACGTGTTCGCGGGCACGCTGGTGGTACGGGAGCGGGTGCCGGCGGGACGCGCGGGTCTCGTGCCCCCTCCGCCGCCCTGGTTGGCCGGACGGTTCTCCCAGCTGGACCTTTCGGCGGTTCCGGACGGGTTGTGGCTGGCGATCCGGCAGTACCTGACGCGGATGCAACAGCTGGACCCGCAGGTGGGCTGGTCGATGGCGGAACGTCTCGCCTCGGATCTCGGGGCGTGTACGGGGACGCCTGCGCCGCACGAGGTGCCGCCGGCGGCGTATCTGGCGGCGGTCATGCAGGAGCGGCAGGCGCGGGAGGCGCGGCGGGCGTTCGTCGCTCCGGCAGCGGGTCAAGTCGCGGGCTTGGATCCGACGGCCCCCGGCATCCCGGGCGGGTATGCCCCGGCGCCGCAGAAGGGGCCTGCACCCTCGCCCGGGAGCGCGCCGTGGTCGGCTCCGGTACCGGCGGTCGGGGGGAGCCCCTGGTCGGCTCCGGGCTCGAGCTCCGGGGACGATCGGTCCGGGGCCGCGGGGCACGTTCAGCCGTATGCGCATCCCGGGCACGGACCGTCGGCTCCCGACGCCCCGCAGGAGCGGGAGCCCGCGGCCTCGCGGACCGAGCCGTCGGAGCGCCGCGGCACCGGGTTCGTGCCGCCTGCGTAATCGACACGGGCACTGTCGGCCGGGGCCGGCGCGACCGTTCCCCGTCCGGATCCCGGTTTGGCCGAGGTGACACTCAGCGCCCCCGGACCTCCCCGTTCATTGCGTTGTTCGTTCTCCTGACCACCGCGGGTCCCACCGCGGCACCGGTTCCTGTCACGTGAACACGGACGGCGGCGACTCGAGGTGCTCCAGCTCGATGCCGGGCGCCTCGAGCACCACGTCGCCGGAGATGTGGACGGTGTGCTGCTCCCCCGTGTCCAGGGCTGTGACCTGGTATGCGTCCACGATCAAGGGGGCGTTGTCAGTGGCGTGTGCTTCTCTTTCGATCAGGGCCCAGGACTGGTCCACGGTGCGGGGGGCGAGGACCGGATCGGTGAAGGCGACGAGGCGTACGCGCGTCGTGGAGGACGAGGGGGTGAGGCGCAGCAGTCGGGTGGTGGCGACGAGGAACGCCGGAGACGTGCCGGTGAAGGCGTGGGCACTGACGTTGCCTTCGGTGGCATGGGTACCGGTGGGGTCGGTGCGGACCCAGGTGACGCCGTCGAGGGCGGCGCCTCGCACCTGCCAGCTCGCGGCGTGCAGTTCCAGGCGGATGGGGCGGCCGAGTTCGTCGAGGGCGAGATCGACGGAACCGGCGTGCTCACCCGAGGGAGAGATCAGCTGGGAGACATAGCGCCAGCCGGAGGGGCCGGGCGCGCAGTGGAAGTGTTCCTCGGCGAGGAGGGTGTGGTCGTGCGGGTCGTGAAGCGAATATCGGCCGCGGGGCATGGACGTCCTGGGTCGTGACGGGGTGGTCCGGCCAGTCTGCCTGGTCGGACCCAAGGGGCAGGCCCCCGGCACGGGGGTGCGGGGGCCTGCCTCGGGACCTGCTGCTGGAGGGGCGCGTCAGCGCGCGGATGTGCTCACCTCGTGGTGCGCGGCGGATGCGCGCATGACGGCGCCGTCCGTGTTCAGTAGCGGTAGTGGTCCGACTTGTACGGGCCGTCGACGTCGACGCCGATGTACGCCGCCTGCTCGGGGCGGAGCGTGGTGAGCTTCACGCCGAGCGCGTCCAGGTGGAGGCGGGCAACCTTCTCGTCGAGGTGCTTGGGCAGCGTGTACACGCCGGTCGGGTACGCGTCGGGCTTGGTGAACAGCTCGATCTGGGCCAGCGTCTGGTCCGCGAAGGAGTTGGACATCACGAACGACGGGTGACCGGTGGCGTTGCCCAGGTTCAGCAGGCGGCCCTCGGAGAGGATGATGATCTTCTTGCCGTCCGGGAAGGTCCAGGTGTGGACCTGCGGCTTGACCTCGTCCTTGGCGATGCCGGGGACCTTGGCGAGACCGGCCATGTCGATCTCGTTGTCGAAGTGGCCGATGTTGCCGACGATCGCCTGGTGCTTCATCTTGGCCATGTCCGCGGCCATGATGATGTCCTTGTTGCCGGTCGTGGTGACGAAGATGTCGGCCTTGTCGATGACCTCGTCGAGGGTCGTGACCTGGTAGCCGTCCATGGCCGCCTGCAGCGCGCAGATCGGGTCGATCTCGGTGACGATCACCCGGGCGCCCTGTCCGCGCAGGGACTCCGCGCAGCCCTTGCCCACGTCGCCATAGCCGCAGACGACGGCGGTCTTGCCGCCGATGAGGACGTCGGTGGCGCGGTTGATGCCGTCGATCAGGGAGTGGCGGCAGCCGTACTTGTTGTCGAACTTCGACTTGGTGACGGCGTCGTTGACGTTGATCGCCGGGAACAGGAGGACGCCGTCGCGCTGCATCTCGTACAGGCGGTGGACGCCGGTCGTGGTCTCCTCGGTGACGCCGCGGATCTCGGAGGCCAGCTGGGTCCACTTCTGGGGGTTCTCGCCCAGCGTGCGGTGGAGCAGCTGGAGGATGACGCGGTGCTCCTCGGACTCGGCGGTCTCGATCGCCGGGACCTTGCCGTCCTTCTCGTACTCGACGCCCTTGTGGACGAGGAGGGTGGCGTCACCACCGTCGTCGAGGATCATGTTCGGGCCACCGGTGGGGCTCTCCGGCCAGGTCAGCGCCTGCTCGGTGCACCACCAGTACTCCTCCAGGGTCTCGCCCTTCCAGGCGAAGACGGGGACGCCCTGCGGGTTGTCGGGGGTGCCGTTCGGGCCGACGGCGATGGCGGCGGCCGCGTGGTCCTGGGTCGAGAAGATGTTGCAGGAGGCCCAGCGGACCTGCGCGCCCAGGGCCACCAGCGTCTCGATGAGCACGGCGGTCTGGACGGTCATGTGCAGGGAACCGGTGACGCGGGCGCCGGCCAGCGGCTGTGCCTGGGCGTACTCCTTGCGGATCGCCATCAGGCCGGGCATCTCGTGCTCGGCGAGGGTGATCTCCTTGCGGCCGAACTCGGCCAGGGAGAGGTCGGCGACCTTGAAGTCCTGTCGGTTGTCGACAGTCGTCATGACGAGCTGCTCCTCGGGGTTGGGGCGAGGTGGGTACGGCTGGTCTGCGCGGCGGCGGACACAGGGGTGCCCGAAGAGGACACAGGCATGCCCGCGTGCGCGCAGCGCAGTCCGTCGGAGGCCCTCTCTCCCTCGGCCGGTCCCCGGGGGACCGCCCGACCGCCATCAGCAGCGACGTCTGGCTCGGCCTCCAAGCTACACCGGGCGGCCCCGGGCTCCCCAGTCCGCCTCCGACAACGTCCGGTTCCCGTGCCGGTGCAGCAGCCGGCTCAGTGACCGGCAGTCTGGCCCGGCCCTCCAGGCGTCGCCTTGGGGTCCGGGCCCTTGGCCGCCTCCGTCTCGCTGTAGATGTCCGGTTCCAGATAGATGACACGGGCGATCGGGACGGCGGCGCGGACACGGGCCTCGGCGGCGTCGATCGCGGAGGCGACCTCCGCGGCCGTGTCGCCGTGCTTGACGTCGATCTTCGCGGCCACCAGCAGTTCCTCGGGGCCGAGATGCAGCGTGCGCATGTGGATGATGCGGGGGACCGTGTCGCCGTCGACGATCGCGGCCTCGATCTTCTTGACCACCTCGACGCCCGCGGCCTCGCCCAGGAGCAGCGACTTGGTCTCGGCGGCGAGCACGAGGGCGATCGACACAAGAAGCACACCGATGCAGACGGTGCCAATGCCGTCCCAAACGCCGTCACCGGTGATCAGGGCGATACCGACGCCGCCGAGGGCGAGGATCAGACCGATCAGCGCACCGAAGTCCTCCAGGAGGACGACCGGCAGCTCGGGCGCCTTGGCCCGGCGGATGAACTGTGCCCAGGACTGCGTGCCGCGCAGTTCGTTGGACTCCTTGATGGCCGTGTGGAACGAGAAGCCCTCGGCTAGGATCGCGAAGACGAGCACGCCGACCGGCCAGTACCAGTTCTCGACCTCGTGCGGGTGGCTGATCTTCTCGTAACCCTCGTAGATGGCGAACATGCCACCGACCGAGAACAGGACGATCGAGACGAGGAAGGCGTAGATGTAGCGCTCGCGTCCGTAGCCGAAGGGGTGCTGCGGCGTCGCCTCACGCTGGGCACGTTTGCCCCCGATCAGCAGCAGGAACTGGTTTCCGGAGTCGGCGAGCGAGTGGACGCCCTCGGCGAGCATCGAGGAGGAGCCGCTGAAGGCGAACGCCACGAACTTCGATGCCGCGATCGCGAGGTTGGCGCCGAGTGCCGCCACGATCGCCCTGGTGCCGCCTGACGCGCTCATGTGTTCGCGTTGTCCCTTCGTAGCCGTCCCGCCCCGGACCCTCGCACCTTGCATACGCGTCCTGGGCTTTGCCCGTCCTTTGCCGGTGGGCCATTGTTGCAGCCGGGTCCGGCACCGCTGCGCCGGACCGGCAAGACGACGGCGAACCGCCCGGGTCAGGCGGCGACCGTGGCCCTGAAGACCGTGCCGGTCCCGGACACCTCGGCCGCTTCGCCCGCCGGTACGAAGACCGACTGGCCGGGGGCGAGCAGGTGTTCCCCTGCGCGAACGGTACCCGCGGTGCACAGCAGGATCTGCGGGGTCGCGCGGGTGAGGTCGTGCGAAGCGGCGTCCTCCGCAAGGACATACCGGGACAGACGGAACTCGTCGATGGGGGTCTCGTAGACCTCCTCGCCGTCGGGGGACGCCTCCGGGCGCAGGACGCCCGGGTCGCTCGCCTCGAAGCGGACGATCCGCAGCAGCTCGGGAACGTCGATGTGCTTGGGGGTCAGTCCGCAGCGCAGGACGTTGTCGGAGTTGGCCATGATCTCGACACCGAGGCCGTTGAGGTAGGCGTGCGGGACGCCGGCGCCGAGGAAGAGAGCCTCGCCGGGCTGGAGCTGCACGTAGTTGAGCAGCATGGCCGCGATCACACCCGGGTCGCCGGGGTAGTGGTGAGCGATGTCCGCGTACGGGGCGTAGGCGCCGCCGAGGCGGGCGCATGCGGCCGCGGCCTCACCGACCGTGTGGGCCATGGCCTCGGGGTCGGCGCTCAGGACCGCGGTGAGGACCTCCCGCAGGGCGGCGTCTTCGGGATGTGCGTGCAGCAGGTCGACATAGGGCTTGAGGGAGTCGACGCCGAGACCCGCGAGCAGTTCGGCGGCCTCGTCGGGCGCGCGGAAGCCGCACAGGCCGTCGAATTCGGTGAGGGCGCAGATCAGCTCGGGCTTGTGGTTGGCGTCCTTGTAGTTGCGGTGGGGTGCGTCGATCGGGATGCCGCGGCGTTCCTCATCGGCGTAACCCTTCTTCGCCTGCTCCAGGTCGGGGTGCACCTGCAGGGAGAGCGGGGCGCCCGCGGCGAGGATCTTCAGCAGGAAGGGCAGCCTGGGGCCGAATCGGGCGACCGTCTCGCTGCCCAGCTCCTCCTCCGGCGCTTTGTCGATCACCTCGTTCAGAGGGCCGCGCGGGGTGCGCGAGGGGGCGCCCGGGTGGGCGCCCATCCACATCTCCGCCTGCGGCTCACCGGTCGGCTCCACGCCCAGGAGCCGGGGGATGGCAGTGGTCGAGCCCCAGGCGTAGGGGCGGACGGTGTTCTCGAGGCGATCCATGGGTGTCTTTCTCCGTACGTGCGCTGTTCGGCGGGCGCTGGTCAGTGGGCGAGAGCCAAGATCAGGCCCCTGAAGCGAGCGCCACATAAACAGCGGCGAAATCTGTGATGGCGATCAGCTCGGCGAGGGTCTCCAGTTCGCTGCCGTCCTCGGGTTCGAGTTCGCTGATCGCGGTGTCGTGGCTGAGGGCCAGTTCTCGTGCGGCCGGGGCCGCGCTCAGGCCGCCGATCGGACGGTCGCGCAGGAGCACCACGCGCGCGTGCAGGGCCTGTGCCTCCTCGACGCGGTCACGGAAGAAGTCGTCCGGGTCGGCTCCGGCGGCGAGTGCGCCGGACAACAGGACGCTGTGCGAGGCGAGCGCCTCGGGCAGTTGCGCGGTGAGCGCGGGGCGGCCGGCGAGCTCCGCGAGCGCGGCGGCGAACCGCTGGCCGGCCGGTGCGGCGGAGACGCCCTCCGTCCAGATCACGGGGAGAGACTCGGCGAGCTCGGCGGCGAGGTTCTTCGCTGGGTTGCTGTAGGTGGCGATGGCCGGGCCGCAGCGCTCGGCGACCTGGTCGAGCCGGTCGGCGACCTTCTCCAGGGCGCCCGCCGGAGCGGACAGCAGCCCGGTGCGGTCGAGAAGGGCGAGCAGCGGGGTGAGCAGGGCCCACAGCACGCCCGGCGCGGACGCGGTGAGGGGTTCGTCCTGCTCGTACGGGGCGGTCGCCATCGGGACGAACAAGCCGTGGGCGCCGACCACGGCGTCCGTGACCGGCGAGCGGTCGGGGGCGACGGCGACGACCGTGCAGCCACGACGGTAGGCCTGCTCGACCAGGATCGACAGGCCCGGTTCGGTGCCGTCGGGCGTGGCGATCAGCAGCAGGTCCACGGGGCCCGCCCAGCCGGGCAGGTCCCAGCGCAGGGCTCCGGCGGCCGGGGCGACGCCCGTGGGGTGGATCCGGGTGACCGGGCAGGCGGCGCCCGCGAGGGTGCCGAGCAACTCGGCGACGCCCACGGAGGCGGTGCCGGGACCCGCGATGAGGAGGGCGCGCGGACGGCCGTCGGGCTTCAGGTCGTTGACCCCGGCCTCAGCAACGTGCCGCACGGCGGTTCGCACCCGCGCGCCGGCCTCGGCGGCACCACGCAGCAGTGCGCGGCGATCGGCGCGCGCGAGCGCGTCGGGGTCGTCGAGCAGCGATTCGTCCAGCATGGGCGGCAGCCTCCGATCCGCGGGCCGTTACGCGGGGCGGCGGGCCTCGTCGACGAGCAGGACCGGAATGCCGTCCCGCACCGGGTAGGCGAGGCCGCAGTCCTGGCCGATGCAGACCAACTCGCTCTCCTCCTCCTTGAGGGGGGCGTGGCACGCCGGGCAGGCGAGGATCTCCAGGAGGCCGGCTTCGAGCGGCATGAAAGGTCCCTTCGGGCGGATGCGCTGTGCCTGGTCAGCGTACCGCTGCGGGGGCCCGCATGCGGTGGTTGGGCAGGTCCGGCTCCTCCCGCCCGGGCAGGAGGGGGAAACGAAGCCGGGGGCGAGACGTCAGCCCCGGATGATCGCCAACACCTCGTCCCGGATCTTCGTCATGGCCGCCTCGTCCTTCGCCTCCGCGTTCAGGCGGAGCAGCGGTTCCGTGTTGGAGGGACGGACGTTGAACCACCAGTCGGCGGACGAGACGGTCAGGCCGTCCAGCTCGTCCAACTCGACGCCCCCGGCGCCCTGGTACGCCGCCTTGACCGCGGCGAGGCGGCCCTTCTGGTCCTCGACCGTGGAGTTGATCTCGCCGGAGCCCACATAGCGGTCGTACGCGGCGACCAGTCGCGACAGCGGCCCGTCCTGGCCACCGAGGGCCGCAAGGACGTGGAGGGCGGCCAGCATGCCCGTGTCCGCGTTCCAGAACTCCTTGAAGTAGTAGTGCGCCGAGTGCTCGCCGCCGAAGATCGCGCCTGTGCGCGCCATCTCGGCCTTGATGAAGGAGTGGCCGACGCGCGTGCGGACCGGCGTGCCGCCGTGCTCCCGGACGACCTCGGGCACCGACCACGACGTGATCAGGTTGTGGATCACCGTGCCCTTGCCTCCGTGCTTGCCGAGCTCTCGCGCGGCGACCAGGGCCGTGATCGCGGACGGCGAGACCGGGTCGCCCTGCCCGTCGACGACGAAGCAGCGGTCGGCGTCGCCGTCGAAGGCGATGCCGATGTCGGCGCGCTCCTCGCGCACCCGCTTCTGCAGATCGACGATGTTCGCCGGGTCGAGGGGGTTGGCCTCGTGGTTGGGGAACGTGCCGTCCAGCTCGAAGTACATCGGGACCAGGTCGATCGGCAGGCCGGCGAAGACGGTCGGCACGGTGTGCCCGCCCATGCCGTTGCCCGCGTCGACGACGACCTTCAGGGTGCGGATGGAGGTCAGGTCGACGAGGGAGCGCAGGTATGCCGCGTAGTCCTCCAAGGTGTCGCCCTGCGTGATCGTTCCCGGCGTCTGCGCCGGCTGCGGCGCGCCCGAGTCCAGCCACTGCTCCACCAGTTCGCGGATCTCGGCCAGACCCGTGTCCTGGCCGACCGGCGTGGCTCCCGCGCGGCACAACTTGATGCCGTTGTACTTCGCCGGGTTGTGCGAGGCGGTGAACATCGCGCCCGGCAGGCCGAACGCGCCCGACGCGTAGTACAGCTGGTCCGTCGAACACAGGCCGATCTCGGTCACGTCGACACCGCGCGCGGACGCGCCACGTGCGAACGCCCGCGACAGGCCCGGGGACGAGGGACGCATGTCATGGCCGACCACAATGGCTCCCGCGCCGGTCACCTGGGCGAAGGCAGCCCCGAAGAGCTCCGCGAGCGACTCGTCCCACTGGTCCGGAACGACACCGCGTACGTCGTACGCCTTCACGATCTGCGACAGATCAGCAGCCACGGCCTACCCTCCTGAGGTCTCAGCAATGGCCCCAAACTACCCGCTGGAACGAGGGCTCGTAGGCAGGTCCGGCATCTCGGGCGAACAGTTCCCACGGAGTTCATACCGGGTCTCACCCGACACATGGACTCACCGTCGTCGGAACCCGACGGACACGGAACGCTTGAGGAGCCGGGAGCGCCGGCTGCCGTGGCCGACCGCGGGGAAGCGGGGCTGCCTGAGGGACGGAAACCGGTAACGCCGGGCGCCGGCCGCTCAGTTGTCCGGCGAGCGCAGCACCCGCAGATGGCCGCGGCGCGCGACCTCCATCGGGTCCGCCGCGCGTGCGCTGCCGCCGCCCGCCCCGGCCGCGCGCCGCTGCGGACGGGCGGCCTCGCGCACCGCGTTGGCGAGTGCTTCGAGATCGTCACCGCTGGGGCGGGCCGGGGTCGAGCCGTCCAGGAGGCGGACGACCTCCCAGCCGCGCGGTGCGGTCAGGCGCTCGGAGTGCTCGGCGCACAGGTCGTAGCAGTGGGGTTCGGCGTAGGTGGCGAGCGGGCCGAGGACCGCGGTCGAGTCGGCGTAGACGTACGTCAGCGTCGCTACGGCAGGACGGCCGCAAGCGGTGCGCGAACAGCGACGTACAGGGCTCACGACGTTGGACGGTACCGCACTCTTGAGCGGGCCGCGACGACTCTCCCCCAGGTCACTCCACCGTGTCGTGCTGCGACACGCCCCACAGGCCCCGGCCGGGCCCGCCCGGCTGACCTGCGAGGACCCGCCATGCGCAGGTGCTGGACGCCCATGAAACCGGTCACCACTTGGTACAAACCTCGACAATTCTCATGAGGTCGGCGGTCCACGGGAGATACCGAATCGAGCCCAAGCTTGGCCGGAATGGTCATCATGCGACATGCCGTGCGCCTCGGGGCACCTCGCGGCCCCGGCCACGGCGAGCCGGTTGGACAGGACCGCCCCCGAGCGCACACGGGTGTGTGGACCGGGCGCGGCGTCCCGGCGGGGACTACGCTTCGACGGTGATGGACACCCCTGTAACGCCCCGCGCCGCCGCACCCGGGCCCCGTCGCCGCGACCGTCACGGCAGAGGCATGCGCGGCCCCGTCGCACCGCCCCAGGTTCCGCTCGCCGCGAGCCGCGCCGAGGTGTTCGCCGATCTGGTGCAGGACTCCGTGGAGCGTCTGGAGCGGCACTGGCCACAGCTCGCCGACATCGATTTCCTGGTCCTGGAGGTGCCGCGCCTCGACAGCACCCCCGACGCCTGGAGCGACGAGGCGGTGCCGCTCGGGGGCACGATCCCGGCCCGCGAGGGCCGACGGGCGCGCGTCGTCGTCTACCGCCGCCCGGTCGAGATCAGGACGAAGGGCCGCGACGAGCGCGCGGCCCTGGTCCACGAGGTCGTCGTGGAGCAGGTGGCGGAACTGCTCGGGCTGACTCCGGAGACGGTCGACCCGCGCTACGGCGAGGACTGATCCCGGGCGGTACCGGGATCGGCGGATCCCGGGGCCGGAGACCCCGGGAGGTCACTTCTTCAGCAGCACCGACAGGTCCTCGTCCGCCTCCGGCACCGCGACCGTCCCCCGGTCGTCCGGGAGGGTCTGCACCGTGAACGCCGGTACGCCCTCCAGGGTCGTCTGGAGGATGCGGGCGGCATAGACGGGGCCCCCCGAGACCGGCTCGACGGTGAGGGCATAGGTGCCCTTGAGTCCGCTCGGCACGGGCGCGTCCACGTTCTGCGTCGTACCGCCCTTGAGCGTGTACTCCTTTGTCACCGCGGTGCCGCCCTCGCTGCCAGCTGAGGCGGTCACCTTGACCGCGGCCGAGCCGCCCAGGGCGGTCAGTGTCAGGGTGGTGCCCTTGGCGTCGTTGTCCGCGACCGAGGCGCGCGTACCGACCGGCGCGGTCGCCGGGATGAACGCCGACTCCTGCTTGTCGCCCTTGCCCCGTACCACCCGCAGTGCGGCGACGACCGGCGCCGAGGCGTCACCGGGCGTCAGCACCAGGGAGCCCGCCTCGCCGCGCGTGAGTGCGCCGAGGTCCACGGCGGTGGTCATGCCGGCCTTCACATGCAGTGTCTCGTTCCCGGCCGGGGTGATCGCCCCGGAGGGCGAGGCGAGACGCACCTTCAGATCGGCGTCGGCGTCGCCGGGCGCGAAGGCGACCAGGCGGACGTCCGTGGCGTCCTTGGGGATGCCGGGCATCACGAGCGAGCTCGTGGGGTCCGTGGAGGCGGGCAGCCAGTCGCCGCCCAGCTTGTCGTCGAGTGCCTGTATCACGGCGGCGACGCGGCCGCTGCGGACGCTGACATGGACCGTGAGGTCGTTCTCCTTGGCGTCGCTGAGCGTGGACAGCAGAACCGGATCGCTGGAGTGCGGTGGGACGCTGATGCCTTCACCGTCCGTCGACTTGAGGTTGCCGTCCTTGCCGTACAGCTCGATGTCGACGACCGCGGCGGAGTCGTCCGGGTTGGTCAGGTGCACGTAGTCGGTGCGGGAACCGGCGATGCTGGCGCCCGGGAACCAGAACTCCGTGTCCGGCGCGGTGCAGCTGGTGCCGAGCAGCCCGCGGCCGGTGCCCGCGACGACCTGGGTCGTCTCCTGGACCGTCCAACCGGGTGCGAACCGGCCCGTGGCCGTACCGCTCAGCGCGGGCGTGTCCGAACCCGAAGCGTCTCCGGTGGCCGGCGTACCGGGTGCCTTGGGGGTCACGGTGGGCGCGCCGGACTGCTTCTTGCTGTTGCCGTCCTTGCCGTCCTTGCCGCTCTTTTCGCTCTGGGAGGAACCCGAGCCGTCCGCCGACTGCTCGCCAGCCGCCGCCTGCTGCTCGCCGGCCGCGACGAGTTCGGCCTTGCCGCTGCCGCTCGTGCCCTGCGAGGCGGGCGTGAAGGACGTGTACGTGGTGTCGGCGATGTCGGAGGTACTCGGCTCGGGACACAGCAGCCGGGTCTGCTCCACGGGCAGCCGGGCCGCCGCCTTCGCGGCGCCGCTGCCGGACGCGGACGGTGCCGTGAGCGCCGCGAATCCGGTGACGGCGGCGAGCGCGGTCGTGCCGGCGATCAGGGACAGGGTCGTGCGTTTCACTGCTGGCTCCCGTCGGGGCGCTCATTGTCGGTGCCGTGCGCCGGGTCGTACGGCATCGCGTAGCCCTGGGTGTACGTCGGGTCGTACGGCGCCGTGCTGCCGTAGGCGTAAGGGTCGTACTGGGCGCCCCGATAAGGGTCGGTCTGGTACGGCTGCTGCTCGTAGGTGCCCGGCGCGTACTGCTGTGGGACGTCCGGGTACTGCTCACCGCCGTATGCGCCGTACTCGCCGTTCCCGTAGCCGGCCGTGTCCCACTCGCCGTACGCCTGCTGCTGCGGGACGGCGGCGGGCTCGTCCTCCGAAAGCGGCGGTGACGCGTCGGTGTCCCGCGCCTGCTCTTCCGCCTCGGCCTGGGCGCGCAGCCGGCGGGCGCGGCGGCCCTCGCCCGTGGTGTCCTGCGCGGGCACGAACCGCTCCTCGGGGAGGTCGTCGTCGACATCGCGGCGACGGCCGGGCAGGGCCAGCACCATCACGACGACAGCGAGCGCGCCCTGTGCCCACAGCCATCCCGTGTGGCCGACGGGTGTCTCGTATGTGACGTCCAACCTGCCGCCGGAGGCGGGCAGTTCGAAGCCCTGGGCCCAGCCGTCGACCGTGGTGCGGGTCAGCGGCCTGCCGTCCAGGGTCGCGGTCCAGCCCGCGTCCGCGGTGTCGGCGATCCGCAGGACGCGGCCCTCGCCACCGGACGGGATCTCGGTGTGGATCTCGACGGGTCCGGCCGCGACGGCCTGCGGTGCGGCGGAGCCGCTCACGATCGCGGCCCGGGAGACCTGCCGGTCCACCCGCCACAGGGCGCTGCCGTCCTGCTGGCTCAGCCGGGTCAGTCCGGGAGTGGCGTCCAGGACACGGCTGATCTCACGCGGCGCGCCCTTGCGGACGAGGACGTAACGCACGGCGAAGCCGCCGAGTTCGTCGGCCTGGTCGGCACCGGAGCCCGCGACGAGATTGGCGACGACCTTGTCGAGGTTCTGGTTCTCACCGTCCTGCGCGGCGAGTTCACCGTCGCCGAGCCGGGCACCGGAACCCCGGACCAGGGTGTACCCGACGCGTGCGGTCGACCGGCTCTCCAGGACGAGGGTGCGAGCCTGGTCAGTGGTGCCGCCCTCCTCGGCGACGAACGCGGGCACCTGCACGGGGTCGCGCCGCTCCAGGGGACCGTCGGCACCGCCGATCATCCAGCCGGCGGCGATGAGCAGGGGACCGGCCACGGAGGCGAACGCGATGAGCGCGGCGACCGGCTGACGCCAGCCGAAACTCTGCTCGGCCACGCGGTCGCGTACGCCGTCCGCACCGATGACGGCGGCGGACAGGAGGGCGAGGCCGTAGACGAGGGTTGGGGGTCCGGCCCAGGCGGAGCCGTTGGACAGCACCGCGAAGACGAGGGCCACGAGGGCGACCGCCCACGCCGTGCGGATGCCGCCCGCTCGTTCGGTACGCATCAGGGCTGCCAGCGCGGCGAGCACGATCCCGATCAGCATCAGCCCGTTGACGGTGCCGGGGCCGCCCGGGCTCGCGCCGAGCAGGTCGGAGACGGAGGCCGCGCTCTTGCCGTAGGCGAGACCGGCCTCCTGGAAGAAGCCGAAGGGCAGCAGCGACAGCGACCAGGGGGCGAGGATCAGCAGCGGGGTGCCCAGCAGGACGAGCAAGCGCAGGCCGTAGGCGACGATGTCGTTCCTGCGCACCGCGAGCAGTGCGAGGCCCAGAACCAGGGCGATCGGCCACACGATGGGCGTGAACGCGGTGGTGATCGTCAGCAGCAGTGCGTAGGCCCAGGTGGCGCGCCAGCTGCCGCGGGCGCCCTTGGCATGGGCGAGCCCCCCGGCCGCGACGGCCGCGCGAGCGATGAGCGGCAGCAGGACCGCGAGGACCGCCGTGCCGATGCGGCCGCCCGCGAGCGCACCGGTGGCGGCGGGCAGGAAGGCGTAGGCGACGGACGCCCACGCACGCAGCAGCCGCGACTCGACGAGCGGTCGCGAGGCGAAGTACGCCGTGAACCCCGCCAGCGGCACCGAACAGACGAGCAGCACCGTGACCGCGAGTCCGGTGGAGCCGAACAGGATGCTCGCCAACAGGGCGACGAGGGCCAGGTAGGGCGGCGCGGACTGGGTGCCGCCCGCGCCCACCGGATGCCAGGCATCGAGATACCGCGACCACAGCTCGGAGGAGTCGGCGGGCGCGGGCAGCATCGCGCCGCCCGCGAGCGCGCCACCGCCGAGCAGGGCGCGGCAGGCGACGAGCGAGACGGCCAGGAGGACGACAAAGAGCACCGGCCCGGGCTTGCGGGCGATGCGCTTGAGCCGGCCGAACTGCTCGACCTCCAGGAAGTCGGCGTCGTCGCCGCCCGGTCCGGATTCCAGGCCCGCGCCGTGCCGGCCGGCCGAGGAGACCTCGGGGTCGGAGCGGCCCACCAGGTTGCTCGCGACCTGTTCGACGGTGGCCCTGAGGGTCGCTCCACGCGGGGGGAACAACGGCCGCAGCTCGTCCTTGTCGACCTGCGGGCGGCCACGCCTGCGGCGTCCGGCGATGATCCGCTCGGGCCGCAGCACCGTGCCCAGCAGGCCGCGGATCTCGTCGACGGCCTGCCCGGGCACCTTGCCGACGAGGTAGGCCATCGTGCGCAGCAGGGTGCCGAGCACCAGACGCAGCAGGATCCAGGGCAGCTGTGCCGTACCGGCGTTGACGAGGAGGGTGTAGACGGCGCCCGCCTTGTCGACCTTGTGCGGGGAGGCCGCGGTGCGGCCGACGCAGTCGACGGCGCGGCGCTCGCGGGAGGCCGCCTCTGCGTGGCGCACGACCGCGTCGGGGGCGACGAGGACGCGGTGTCCCGCCGCATGGGCGCGCCAGCACAGGTCGACGTCGTCACGCATCAGCGGCAGATGCCGGTCGAACCCGCCGAGCTCGTCGAAGACGTCGCGCCGGACGAGCATACCGGCCGTCGAGACGGACAGCACCGGGCGAATGTGGTCGTGCTGGCCCTGGTCCTGCTCGCGGCGGTCCAGACCGGTCCAGCGGCGGCCGGAGTTGGCGATGGTCACCCCGACCTCGAGGAGCTGCCGGCGGTCGTACCAGCCGCGGAGCTTGGGGCCGACGACGGCCACGTCGTCCCGGCCCAGCTCCCGTTCGTTCTCCACGACGCGCAGCAGCTCGGCCAGGGCACCGGGTTCGGGCGCGCAGTCGTCGTGCAGGAGCCACAGCCACTGCACCGGCTCGCCGTACGGCAGCTCCGGCATGTCGTACGCCTCGTCGCGCCAGGTGCGGGTGACGGGGTCCCAGCCGCTGGGGCGCTTGAGGTAGGGCAGATCGTCGGGGGTCAGTACGGGAGCGTTGCGGTTCGCCTCGTCGACGGCCTGACCGAAGCCGGTACGGCGGGCGAGGTGCAGGACACTGTCGGCGCCGAGGGCCTCGGTGAGCAGCTGTGCGGAGTCGTCCGCGCTGCCTGTGTCGGCAGCCACGGCGTACTGCACGGGGCGCTCCTGGCCGAGCAGCCCGGCGAGCGCGTCGGGCAGCCAGCGGGCGCCGTCGTGGGAGACGAGCACCGCGGTGACCACATGACGCGGGAACTCTGGCGTGGCGGCGTTGTGTTGGACCGCCGTATGGCTGTGCACGGACATCGAGGTACGGGCCCCGGTTCGATGGACTGCGGTGGACGCCTGTGCCCCGAGGGGGCAGCTGGGCGTCTCGGACGGAGGCCCACACTAACCGCTGGACAAGATCACGGCCCGCCGCCTGTGGACAACCCATCGTCGCCGGCCCGTTCGTTACGTATGGATGTGCGTCTTTCGTCGCTCGCCGAAGACCGGCCACCGGCACGCGCGCGACTTCTCTTATGACGTCCTCGAGGACGGTTCTCGGTCCGTGGGCGTCAGACGGCGGCCTTCTTGAGGCGCCGGCGCTCACGCTCGGACAGGCCGCCCCAGATGCCGAACCGCTCGTCGTTGGCGAGCGCGTACTCGAGGCACTCGGAGCGGACCTCACAGGCGAGGCAGACCTTCTTGGCCTCGCGGGTGGAGCCGCCCTTCTCGGGAAAGAAGGACTCGGGGTCGGTCTGGGCGCACAGCGCGCGCTCCTGCCAGCCGAGTTCCTCGTCCGCGTCGTCGACCAGCAGTTGCTGCACCAGCTCGGTCATGTGCGCCCCTCGTCAGTCTTTCGCGTCCCCGTGATGTAGCCGTTACCGATTTCGGCTGAACGACACGAGTGAAATTACAAGTGTGCCGATCCGGGCCAGTCAAGCCGAGATCTGCTATTGGGCCCCTTATTCACTCTGCGGAACCAAGGCTATGCGGAAAGTGTTCAAATCGGCATAAACCATGACACTCATCGAGGGTCCAAGCGAGCCTCCCGCCCCCACAGGGAAGGACGCCCACAAGTTCGATCTCGTTCCGGCAGGAACGGCGAACCGAACCGGATCACAGTCGGATCACGAGACGGCAACGGCGTCCACGCGTCCGGCGGTGCGCTCCATGTGTCCCCGACTCCCCCTGCACAAACCTTTCATCTGTCAGATGAACCGGATGGGGTGAAACAGCTCCCACATTCCGGGCCTCAAGTTGACAGCGAAGGGGTGAACCGGTGTCCTTGTGGGCATGCTCGCGAACTCGCTGCTCACCTCGACCCGCCCCGCCGGGTCCCATGGTGCTGCCCGCGCTCGCTGTAGCTGTTGCTGTTCCGGCTGTTGAGCCTGCCCCACCGCTCCGGCCGCCCCTGAGTCCACACGACTCGGCTGTTGTTCCCCCGTGCCCGTACCAGGGCCCGCGCCACGTCCGTGACCCGGGCGGACGGCACACGACACCCAGCCCCCCGCACCCTCCCGCCGAGGAACCCCCGCACCCATGAACAGCGACAGCGACCTCCAGATCGCCGGCGACATCCTCGAAGTACCGCATCTGCTCCAGCCGCCGCGCGAGCACCCGTCCACCGTGGCCGAGTTCGCCGGTCTCGCCCGCTCCATCGCCGCCGACCGTGCCCGGTGGGCGCCCCTCGTGCAGTACGACGCGACGTCGCGCTGGTACCACCGGCTGCACACCGGTCCCGGCTATGAGGTGTGGCTGCTGTCCTGGGTGCCCGGGCAGGGCAGCGGGCTGCACGACCACGGGCGCTCGTCCGGCGTACTGACCGTCCTGGACGGCGCACTGACCGAGCGCGCGGAGCGCGCCACCCGCGCGTTGAGTGCGGGGGCGCAACGCGTGTTCGCGCCGGGATACGTGCACGAAGTGGTGAACGACACGCTGGAGCCGGCCGTCAGCCTTCACGTGTACTTCCCGGGGCTGACCGAGATGCCGATGCTCACTCCGTCCCGGCTCGGTTCGGCCGCGGGGACCACCGTCTCGGCGTGCGCGACCCACTGCGGCGGGACGGCGGACGCGGTCACCGCCTGAGCCGGGACACACGGCGACCGATCCGGCACGGCCCCGCGCCGGGTCCGCGAAGGCGTCACCACCGGGTCACACGCTGTCCTGCCCGCCTGCAAGACTGGCTCCCATGCGCATTGTGGTTCTGGCAGGCGGCATCGGCGGTGCCCGGTTTCTGCGTGGTCTCAAGCGGGCCGTGCCCGACGCGGACATCACGGTCATCGGCAACACCGGCGACGACATCCACCTCTTCGGGCTGAAGGTCTGCCCGGACCTCGACACGGTGATGTACACCCTCGGTGGCGGCATCAACGAGCAACAGGGCTGGGGCCGGGCCGACGAGACCTTCCACCTCAAGGAGGAGCTCGCGGCCTACGGCGTCGGGCCGGAGTGGTTCGGGCTCGGCGACCGGGACTTCGCCACGCACATCGTGCGGACGCAGATGCTGGGCGCCGGTTATCCGCTCAGCGCGGTCACCGAGGCACTGTGCGACCGCTGGAAGCCGGGCGTCCGGCTCATTCCCATGTCGGACGACCGTGTGGAGACCCACGTTGCCGTCGAGTTGGACGGCGAGCGCAAGGCGATCCACTTCCAGGAGTACTGGGTACGGCTGCGGGCCTCCGTGCCGGCCGAGGCGGTGGTACCGGTCGGCGCCGAGCAGGCGAAGCCCGCCCCGGGTGTCCTGGAGGCGATCGCGGAGTCGGACGTCATCCTCTTCCCGCCCTCCAACCCTGTCGTCTCCGTCGGCACGATCCTCGCGGTGCCCGGCATCCGTGAGGCGATCGCGGACGCCGGAGTGCCGGTGGTGGGCCTCTCCCCCATCGTCGGTGACGCGCCCGTGCGCGGGATGGCCGACAAGATGCTCGCGGCGGTCGGTGTCGAGTCGACGGCCGCGGCGGTCGCCGAGCACTACGGCTCGGGGCTGCTGGACGGCTGGCTCGTGGACACGGTGGACGCGGCCGCCGTGGACCGCGTGGAGGCCGCCGGTATCCGCTGCCGCGCGGTGCCCCTGATGATGACCGACCTGGAGGCGACGGCCCGGATGGCCCGGGAGGCACTGGCGCTCGCGGAGGAGGTGCGGACGTCGTGAGCGAAGCACCCGGCTACCGGGTCTGGGCCCTGCCCGGGCTGCCCGAGGTACGTCCCGGGGACGACCTCGCCAAGCTGATCGCGGCCTGCGAGCCCGGTCTCGTCGACGGGGACGTCCTGCTGATCACGTCGAAGATCGTGTCCAAGGCCGAGGGGCGTATCGTCCGCGCGGACGACCGGGAGGCCGCCATCGACGCCGAGACGGTGCGCGTCGTGGCCCGGCGCGGGCCGCTGAGGATCGTGGAGAACCGGCAGGGGCTCGTGATGGCCGCAGCCGGGGTCGACGCCTCCAACACCCCTGCGGGGACCGTGCTGTTGCTGCCCGAGGACCCCGACGCCTCGGCACGGGCCCTCCGGGAGGGGCTGCGGGACACACTCGGCGTCGACGTCGGCGTGATCGTGACGGACACCTTCGGGAGACCGTGGCGCACCGGCCTCACCGATGTCGCCATCGGTGCCGCGGGCGTACGGGTCCTCGACGACCTGCGCGGCGGCACGGACGCGCACGGCAATCCGCTCAGCGCGACCGTCGTCGCCACCGCGGACGAACTGGCCGCTGCCGGCGATCTGGTCAAGGGCAAGGCCGACGCGCTGCCCGTCGCCGTCGTGCGCGGGCTGCCCCACCTGGTGGCCCGGGAGGACGGCGAGGGCGCCCGCGCCATGGTGCGCGTCGCGCGCGACGACATGTTCCGACTGGGCACGTCCGAGGCGGTCCGGGAGGCCGTGACCCAGCGGCGCACGGTGCGGGCCTTCACCGACGAGCCCGTCGACCCCGGTGCCGTACGACGCGCGGTGGCCGCCGCCGTGACCGCTCCGGCGCCGCACCACACGACGCCGTGGCGGTTCGTGCTCCTGGAGTCCGAGGAGTCGCGGACGCGACTGCTGGACGCGATGCGGGACGCATGGATCGCCGATCTGCGGCGGGACGGGAAGACCGAGGAGTCGATCGCCAAGCGGATCCGGCGCGGAGACGTACTGCGCAATGCGCCCTATCTGATCGTGCCCTGCATGGTCATGGACGGGTCCCACATCTACGGCGACGTACGGCGGGACGCGGCCGAGCGGGAGATGTTCGTGGTCGCCACCGGCGCCGGCGTGCAGAACCTGCTGGTCGCGCTCGCCGGGGAGCGGCTGGGCTCGGCCTGGGTGTCGTCGACCATGTTCTGCCGGGACGTGGTCCGCGAGGTTCTGGGGCTGGCGCAGAACTGGGAACCGATGGGCGCCGTGGCCGTGGGGCACCCCGCCGAGGAGCCCAGGCCCCGGCCGCAGCGGGACGCACAGGCGTTCATCGACGTGCGGTGAGCACGGCTTGGGGCCGGGCGTCGCCGGACCCCGGGCACTCGCGTGACGCGGACTCCCGCCCAGCGCGGGGCCCCGCCCTCTACCCTCGTAGGACAACCCAGCATCACCAGGACGTCATCCGTGGCCGGACGATTCGCTCAGCGCCCCACCCCCACCACCGCGCGCGGTGGGCATGTCGCCGTGCCCGCGGGTGTGCCGCGGCAGGCCGCCGCGCCGGGCCACCGACGGACCTGGACGCCGCCCGGGCCGCTCGACCTCGGACTGGTGCTCGGGCCGTTGCGGCGCGGCCCCGCGGATCCCACGTTCCGGGCGACACCGGACGGTTCGGTCTGGCGGGCCAGCCGTACGCCGACGGGCCCGGGCACCCTGCGGGTCGCGCTACGGGCCGGGATCGCCGAGGCGGAGGCCTGGGGACCTGGGGCGGAGTGGCTGCTGGAGCAACTGCCCGAGATGCTCGGCGCGTTGGACGATCCCGATGCCTTCGAACCGCGGCACCGACTGGTCGCGCTCGCGCGGCACCGGCGGCCGGGGCTGCGGTTGATGCGTTCGGGACTGGTCCTGGAGTCGCTGATTCCGTCGATCCTGGAGCAGAAGGTCACGACGGACGAGGCGTACCGGGCATGGCGGTTGCTCGTTCGCAAGTTCGGGGAACCGGCGCCCGGACCCGCGCCGGGGCGGATGCATGTGATGCCGGCGCCGCGGACATGGTCGCTGATTCCGTCGTGGGAGTGGCACCGGGCCGGGGTCGACAACAAGCGGGCCTCGACGATCCTGCGGGCGGTGCGGGTCGCCGCGCGCCTGGAGCAGGCGACGTCGATGGAGCCGGCCCAGGCACAGGCGCGGCTGGAGGTGGTGTCCGGGATCGGGCCGTGGACCTCCGCGGAGACCGTGCAGCGCAGTCATGGGGCGGCGGACTCGGTGACCGTCGGGGATCTGCATCTGCCGGGCATCGTGGGGTACGCCCTCGCCGGGGACCGGAACGCGGACGACGAGGTGATGCTGTCGCTGCTGGAGCCGTATGCGGGACAGCGGCATCGGGCGGCGCGGCTGATCCTGCTGAGCGGGCACGCGCCGCCGCGACGTACTCCGCGGATGCGGCGCGGGGACATCGGGCGGTTGTAGATGCAGGCGGGTGGTTGTCGGTGCAGGGGGTCCAGGGGCTGCCGGCCCGGCAGCCCCCCGCCCCGGACGGTGACCTACTGGTCCGACGAGAAGCGCACCGCGCCCGCGGGAATCCGCGCGTCGCACCAGACCCGTACGCCGTCGCGGAGTTCGTTGTCCGCGCCGACCACCGCGCCGTCGCCGACGACCGCGCCCGAGAGGACCGAGCGCTCACCGATGCGGGAGCGGGCACCGATCAGCGAGTCCGTGATGACCGCGCCGGGTTCGACGACGGCGCCCATGAGCAGTGTGCTGCCGGAGATCCGGGCCCCCTCCCCGACGAACGCGCCCTCGCCGACCACCGTGCCGCCCGTCAGCTTCGCGTCCGTGGCGACCGATGCCGTCGGCAGGATCAGGCGGTCGCCGCAGCGGCCGGGCACGGCGGGCGAAGGGGCCCGCCCGAGGACCAGATCCGACGACCCGCGGACGAAGGCCGCCGGGGTGCCCAGGTCCAGCCAGTACGTCGAGTCCACCATGCCCTGGAGATGGGCACCGGCGGACAGCAGATCCGGGAAGGTCTCCCGCTCGACCGAGACCGGCCGGCCCACCGCAATGGTGTCGATCACCGAGCGGCGGAAGACGTATGCCCCGGCGTTGATCTGGTCGGTGACGATCTCCTCGGGGGTCTGCGGCTTCTCCAGGAACGCCGTCACCCGGCCCGTCTCGTCCGTGGGGACGAGGCCGTAGGCCCTCGGGTCCGTCACCTTCGTGAGGTGGAGGGACACGTCCGCGCCCGTCGTTTCGTGGGTGCGGACGAGGGCACGGATGTCCAGGCCTGTGAGGATGTCGCCGTTGAAGATCAGGACCGGCTCGTCGGGGCCCGAGTGGAGACGGCTCGCCACGTTGCGGATGGCCCCGCCCGTGCCGAGGGGCTCCTCCTCCGTGACGTACTCGAGCCGGAGACCGAGGGCCGAGCCGTCACCGAAGTACGGCTCGAAGACCTCGGCCAGATAGGACGTGGCGAGCACGATGTGCTCCACGCCCGCCGCTCTCGCCCGCGCCAACTGGTGCGTGAGGAAGGGGACCCCGGCCGCCGGAACCATGGGCTTCGGGGTGTGCACCGTGAGCGGGCGCAGCCGGGTGCCTTTGCCGCCGACCAGGAGGATCGCTTCTGTCACCTGTCGTCTCTGCTTCCTGCCGGGACCCGCCGAGCTGTTCAATCGGCCGGCCAGTGTATGCAGACCGTGTTGCGAGGACCGCTAAAGGCGTTACGAGGACCGCCAGAGGCGCCTTCGATGACAGTGGGGTGTCCTTCGACGGCTGTGTGTGGGGGCGCCTCCGCACACCTTCGTGCGGAAGAACTCGTAGGGCGTATGCGGGGCGTCGTGCGGTGAGTGGCGGTCACCGCACGACATCGTGCGGGTGGTCGGTACAGCGTCGGGCAATGGCCCCCGTCCTCAGCGGCCCTGCAAGCGGGCCGCGGTGGAACGGGCCGAGCCGAGTTTGCCGTAGAGCAGCTTTCCAGGGCACTCCGTGGCGAACCCGTCGCGATGGCCGGAGATCACATTCAGTCGTACGTTCACTCCCTTTGGGTAGAGATTGCCACCGCCTGACGTCAGGTATGTCGTGCCACGCGGATCGATGCCGGAGAGGCCGAACTTCCATGCGGTGAGCGCGGCGACGGCGTTCACGGCGGCGGCCGACGGCTCGGTGCTGGTGTAGGTGCCGAGGACAGCGATCCCCGTGCTGTTGGTGTTGAAACCGAGGGTGTGGGCCCCCATCACGGGCTTGTCCACGCCGCCTGCACGCCCTTCGTAGATGTTTCCGCACTTGTCGATGAGGAAGTTGTAACCGATGTCCCGCCAGCCGCTGCTCACGACGTGGTAGCGGTAGATACTGCGGATGACGGAAGGCGCTTGCGAGCAGGTGTAGTTGTTGCCCGAGGCCGTGTGGTGCACGAAGGCCGCCTTCACACTGCCTGTGTAGACGAAGCCCGCCTCACGCAGGCTCTCGTCGGCGCCCCAGCCGCTGCGCGTGATGATGGACGGGCGCGGCGCGACGTACGGCTGCGCGCCCACCGGGAGCCCTCCGAGTACGTTCCCCGTCTGCTTGGCGGCGACGTCCTTCGCCGCCTCTTTGGACAACGCCGGGAGCACCGCGGCATTCAGGGGCGCGAGGCCGGCGCCGACGGCGGACGCGATGGCTCCCGCGCCGGTCTCGCTCGCGTACGCCCCCTCCTCCGACCGCTGCACCGAGTCGTCCTGCGAGGACGGGGCGCCGACGTCCGACGGCGGCTCCGCACCGGGGTCGACCAGTTCGACCCGCAGACCGTCGGGGAGGGTGGGCGCCCGGGTCCCGCCGGTGTGGTCCGCCTCCGCGCGAACCCGCACCTCCACACCGTCCGATTCGCCGACCCACAGCGGCGCGGTCGATCCGCGCATCCGGTACGAACGTCCCTCGTCCGAGGCCGGATCGGGGCCGTGGCCCTGATTGTGCGTCTCGACCTCCTGCCAGTCGGACCACTGGTCCGTGCCGCTCGCGCGGGTACGGATCTGGACGTGGCCGTACAGCTCGGTGCCCGGGTCGTCCCAGACGACGCCGACCAGTGAGAAGGACCGCACGGACTGGGGGGCGAGACCCGCTTCGGACGCCGTACCGGCGACACGATCGGGGTTGAGAGGTACGAGGGGGAGCGACTGGGTGCTGCCGGGGACGGCCTCGGTGAGTGGCCGGACAACCGATGGACGGTGCACGCCCGGCCCGGCCGCCGCGGCGGGGAGGGGGATGGACAGAGACAGTACGGTCGCGCACGTGACGCCGATCGAAGAAGCAATGTATCCACGCATGCTGCTGATCTTGAACACAGTCAGACATATATGTCCATCTAGGAATTGACGGACCGTCGGATCTGCTCGCCCGAACCGGTGGTCCGTTCACCCGCCCGCCGCCGAGCCCCTGCGACCGCTCCCGCGTACCCTTGCGCGCGTGAACGCCACCGACCCCACCCCTGCCGACCTGCTGCGATCCGCGCTCGCCGCGGACCCCGCACGCCCCCTGGTGACCTTCTACGACGACGCCACGGGTGAACGCGTCGAACTCTCGGTGGCCACCTTCGCCAATTGGGTGGCCAAGACCGCCAACCTTCTCCAGGGCGATCTCGCCGCCGAGCCCGGCGACCGCGTCGCGCTGCTGCTGCCCGCTCACTGGCAGACGGCGGTGTGGCTGCTCGCGTGCGCGTCCGTGGGCGTCGTCGCGGACGTCGGCGGCAATGCCGGCGCCGCTGGCGTGGTCGTCAGCGGACCCGACACACTCGACGCGGCGCGCGCCTGCTCCGGGGAGCGCGTCGCCCTCCCCCTGCGCCCCCTCGGCGGTCGCTTCCCGCAGACCCCGGACGGCTTCCTCGACTACGCGGTCGAGGTGCCGAGCCAGGGCGACCGCTTCCAGCCGTACGCGCCGGTCGACCCGGAGGAGCCGGCGCTGATCGTCGCCGGGGCGGAGTACACGGGCGCGGAGGTCGTGGAGCGGGCACGTGCGGACGCGCCCGACCTCGGCCTGACGGGACCCGGCTCACGTCTGCTGTCCGGGCTGCCGTACGACACCTGGGAAGGACTGAGCGCCGGGTTGTACGCCCCCTTGGCCACCGGGGCTTCGGTGGTTCTCTGCCGGCACGTGGCGCAGCTCGGCGAGGATGCGCTGGCCAAGCGGATCGAGAGCGAGCGGGTCACGGCGACGGCGCTCCGCTGAGCGGCGCCGGGAGTACCGGGCGAGGGGCCCTTCGGGCCGCCGCGGCTCGTCGGGGGCGGCCCGCCCGGTACCGCTCCCCGGGCGGGGCCGCTCCCGCCCCCCCGGCTCACCTTCCAGGGCTGATCCCACCCTTCACCGCGCCGCTCCCGGAGCGTGGCCCCATCCCCCGTTCGGCGTAGTACCAGCCGCCCCCGCGGCCCACCCGGGGCCATGGTCGTAAGAGCCCTGCACGCTCGTACGTCACAAGGCGGTGGACCCGGCAGTGACCAGCGAAGGCACCCCACGGCGGCCGAAGCGGGCCGCACCGGGCCCTCGCGCGCCCGTCGGTGCCTCCCCGACCGGCACCGGGCTCAGGCGCCGACGGCGCCGACGCTGGATACGCAGCTCCTCCCTTGTTTCGGCCGTACTGCTGTTCGGTGCCGCGGGGGCCGGATGGGCCGCGTACGAGAAGCTGAACTCGAACATCACCGCGGACAACGACGCCGCCGCCGAGCTCGCCCGCTACGAGAAGGAGCGGCCCACGGCACTTGTGCGCGGCGCGCTGAACATCCTGATCATCGGGTCCGACTCTCGGTCGGGTGCCGGCAACAGCCGATACGGGCGGGATTCCGGAACCGAGCGGTCCGACACCGCCATCCTGCTGCACCTCGCGGCCGACCGGCGCAGTGCCACCGCGGTCTCCCTCCCCCGCGACCTCATGGTGCACGTGCCCAGCTGCCGCCGGCCGGACGGCAGCCGCAGCGAGGCGACCTTCACGATGTTCAACCACGCCTTCGCGACCGGCGGTTCGGCGTGCACGATCCGTACCGTCGAGAAACTGACGAACATCCGGATCGACCACCACATGGTCGTCGACTTCGAGGGCTTCAAGAAGATGGTCGACGCGGTAGACGGCGTCGAGCTGTGCCTGAAGCAGCCGATCGACGACGAGGCCGCCGACCTGAAGCTGCCCGCGGGCCGGGTGACGCTCAACGGCGAGCAGGCACTCGGCTACGTGCGCGCCCGCAAGAGCCTCGGCGACGGCAGCGACACCGAACGGATGGACCGCCAGCAGCGCTTCCTCGGCGCACTGGTCGGCAAGGTGCGCAGCGACGACGTCCTGCTGAATCCCGTCAAGCTGTATCCCATGCTGGACGCGGCCACCTCGTCCCTCACCACGGACCCGGCCCTGGCGAGCCTGCGCGCGCTTTACGAACTCGTGCGCGGGCTGCGGAACCTCCCCACGGACGACGTGCAGTTCCTGACGGCACCGCGCACCCCGTACCCGTACGACACCGATCGCGACCAACTCGTGGAACCCGCGGCGCAGAAACTCTTCACGCGGCTGCGCACGGACCAGCCTGTCGAGGTCACGAAGGAAGTTGCAGACAATTCATCACCAAAAATGAACAACAAGGCACCTGGTGACGGTGACGGCACGGAGTCGTACGGCGACGGAAAGTCCAGTGGAAAGACATCCGTCAGTTCGGTTCTTCCTGACCGGCCCCCGACACCCCCGCCCACTTTCCGGGGAAACACGGCCGCCCAGGACGCCTGCGGGTAAAGCGCACACCAAGACGAGGGACGTGTGAGCTAAGAACTATCGCGGAATTAGGACGAATTGCCCGGTTGTATGGGAGTGGAATTTGTCACCGCCATCGCTCGACGTTGAACTGGGCGGATAGTGTGAGCGACCCGGTGCCATGCCCGTGAGATCCGTCTGGGTTCGCGCACTGACTGAAGAGACCCGAGCGCCTCGAGGGGGAAGGCGCCGCGTGGCCCCGACGGAGGATTCGGACAACCGTGGACGCGCAAGGCCGTGGGCGGGCGGACAACATCGACCCCGCAGACCAGTGGGTACTCAACCCGAACACCGGTGAATACGAACTGCGACTGAGCCCTTCCGCTCCGCATTCGGCCGTGCCGAGGCCGCGGCGGGGAACTCCGTCGGGGGGTGCTCAGGGGGGCGCTCGCACGGCCCCCGGCCCTCGAAGGCCGGCCCCGGACAAGGCAGCCCCGGACCGGGCGGCCCCGAACAGAGCGGTCCCCGACAAGGCGACCCCCGACACCCTCCCGGGGCAGCGCCGCCGGCGGGGGGCGCCCGAGGAGCCGCCGCCGGGGCGGCGCCGTGGGCGTACGAACCCCAAGAAGGGCAAGGCCAAGAAGGTACTGCTGTGGACCGGCGGCAGTATGGCCTTCATCCTCGTGGCGGTCTCCGCGGCGGGATACCTCTACATCAAGCACCTCAACAACAACATCACGTCCGTCTCGGACGACGGCGCGGGCACCGGTGGCTTCCAGAAGGACAAGCCGATCAACATCCTGCTGATCGGCACCGACAAGCGCACCGGCAAGGGCAACACGGGGTACGGCGACACCGGCAGCGTCGGGCACGCCGACACCAACATCCTTCTCCACGTCTCCAAGGACCGCTCGAACGCGACCGCGCTGAGCATCCCGCGCGACCTGATCGTCAACGTCCCGGACTGCCCGACGCAGCAGGCCGACGGTACTACCAAGACCATCCCCGGCACGCAGGACGTCCGTTTCAACACAAGCCTCGGCCAGGACGGCCGCACGCCGAGCTGCACCATGCGCACGGTCACCGAGCTGACCGGCATCACGCCGGACGACTTCATGGTCGCCGACTTCAACGCGGTCAAGACGCTGACGTCGGCGGTCGGCGGGGTCGAGGTCTGTCTGGGCAAGGACATAAACGACCCGGACTCGCACCTCAAGCTGTCGAAGGGCACGCACAACATCGCGGGTGAGCAGGCGCTCGCCTTCGTGCGGACGCGGCACTCCGTCGGGTTCGGCGGCGACCTGAGCCGCATCCAGCTCCAGCAACAGTTCCTCAGCGCGCTGATGCGCAAGCTGAAGTCCAACGCCACCCTCACCAACCCCACCAAGACGCTGGACGTGGCGGAGGCCGCGACCAAGGCGCTGACCGTCGACTCCAAGATCAACAGCATCGGCAAGCTGAAGGACCTCGGTCTGGAGCTGGGCAAGCTCAACCCCAAGAACCTGACCTTCACGACGGTGCCGGTCCTCGACAACCCGGCGGACGGCGTGGTCAAGAAGACGGTCATCGTGGACAAGAACAAGGCCCCCGGGGTCTTCGAGGCGATCAGGGGCGATGTCTCCTTCACCGAGGTCAAGCAGCAGCAGAAGCAGAAGCAGACCGCGGTGGACGACCGTCTCAAGGGCTCCCGCTCGGCCGCGTCCGACATCCGTGTCGACATCTACAACGGCGGTGCCCCGGGCGGCAGCGCACAGCAGACCCTCAACTGGCTGCAGAACAACCAGGGCGTTCTCAAGTCCAGCCAACTCGGCAACGCCGACGCGCCACTGAGCAAGACGACTCTTGAATACGCTCCCGACCAGGCCGACCAGGCACGCAAGCTGGCGGACATCATGGGGTTGCCCGCGGCGGCGATGAAGCCGGGCCAGAGCGAGAAGAACGCTCAGGGACTGCCCGCGATCGTGCTGACCTTGGGCAAGGACTTCAAGGAGGCCGGAGTGCCACTGACGGCGCCGACGAAGGCGCCGGACGTCGACAAGTCCACGGCGGACAAGGTTCAGTGTGCCAAGTGACCTCAGCAGCCACTCACGCGTCCTACTTAACGCAGTCGCGCCCGGTGGGATGCATCCTGTCGGGCGCGTCAGGCGTCTAGTAACTGAACGCGAGGCATATCCGGTGGGACCCGACATGCGGTCCGCCGAACTGCGAGGTACCGCAGGCGCGACGGGGCGTCTGCCGGATCGCGGGACGGACCCGTTGTCGGGCGCCGGGTGGGGAGGCAGGACTTGGTGCAGAGCGGTGTGCGTGGAAAGGGGGCGCGACCACATGTGCGGCAGGCCGGTGAACTGGGCTGGGACGACAGTCTCTACGACCAGCACGACGACGGCGTCCAGGAGGGCGGCGGCCGGCGGGGCGGGGGGCGAGGGAGCGGCGCCGGAAGCAAGGGCCACCCACGCCGCAGACGCCGGGTTCTGCGCTGGTCGGCGACCGTCCTGGCGGTCGTCATACTCGGCACCGCCGGCGCGGGATACCTCTATTACCAGCACCTGAACAACAACATCAAGAAGGACGATCTCAACATCGGCGACGCCAAGGACCGCGCGACGGCGCCGAAGCCGAACGCGGCGGGCCAGACACCGCTGAACATCCTTCTCATCGGGTCGGACGCGCGTGACTCCAAGGAGAACCAGGAACTCGGCGGCGCCAAGGACACCTTCGGGGGCGCACCCCGTGCGGACGTCCAGATGCTGCTGCACCTCTCGGCCGACCGCACCAACATGTCGGTGGTCAGCATGCCGCGCGACACGCTGCTGCCGCTCCCCAAGTGCACCGACCCCGTGACGGAGCACGTCTTCCAGGCGACGACGTCCCTGGCGATGACGAACGACTCACTCGGCCGCGGCGGCCCCGGCTGCACGGTGGCCACCTGGGAGAAGCTCACCGACATCCACATCGACCACTTCATCATGGTCGACTTCGCGGGCGTGGTCTCGATGGCCGACGCGATAGGCGGCGTTCCGGTGTGTGTGGACAAGAACATCTACTCGCACACCGCTTCCGGTCACGGCTCGGGCCTGAAGCTGGAGAAGGGCACCACCTATGTCAAGGGCAAGCAGGCCCTGCAGTGGCTGCGCACGCGCTACGGGTTCGAGGACGGCAGCGACATCGCCCGAACCAAGGCACAGCACCAGTACATGGGCGCGATGGTCCGCCAGCTGCGCGAGAACGCCACCCTGGGCAACCCGAACAAGCTCCGCATGCTCGCGGAGACGGCCACCCAGGCGCTCACCGTCGACAAGGGGCTCGGCTCGGTCACAAAGCTCTACGACCTGAGCAACGAGTTGAAGAAGGTGCCCGCGAACCGCATCACGCTGACAACGATGCCGTACGAGTACGCCGGTGCCCGCGTGGTACCGAAGCCGGGCGACGCGGAGCAGCTCTTCCGTCTGGTGCGCGAGGACATATCGCTGGACGGCAAGGGCACGAAGAAGAAGACCACCACCGAACCCACGACCGCCCCGACGGACAGCGACGACAAGATCGCCGTCCAGGTGCAGAACGGCACCCGGACGTCCACGCTGGCGCCGGTGAGCGGACGGGCCGGCACGGTGGCCCAGTTCCTCGGCGAGAAGGGCTTCACCGAAGCCAGGGCCGACTCCTCGACGCTCCTCTCCGAGGAGAAGTCGCTGATCCGCTATCCGAGCGCGGACCTGAAGGGCGACGCCCAGCGAGTCGCCAAGGTTCTGGGCATCCCGGCGAGTTCGGTGCAGCAGTCGACGGATGTCTCCGGCGTCACCCTCGTCGTGGGCTCCGACTGGCGGGCGGGCACCGCGTACAAGGGGCCGAAGGAGGACAACAGGACCCCGACGTCGGCGAACATACTCAATGGCGCGGCCGAGGAGTGCATGAAGGTGGACCCGAACTACACCTGGTGACCGCAACGGTCGGGGCCCCTCCACCCGGAGAAGGCCCCGACCGCGGCACGCAGGGGTGCTCAGTCGGAGACGACGACCGCCGGCCGCCGCGATGCGATGACCTTCTTCGCCAGCGTCTTGGGGCTGGTCAGGAAGCCCCAGCCCCAGGACATGTGCATGGCCGCAAGGGCGACGGGGATCTGCAGCCGCGCCCGCGACGGCAGACCCTTGCCCGCGGGAAGCGAACCGAGGACGATCGCTGCGAGATAGCCACCGGGGATCAGGAAGCCCCACGGGGTCAGCACGGCGCCCACGACGATACCCGCGGCGATCGTGCAGACCGCGGTCGGCGGGGCGAGGTAGCGCAGATTGATGGAGCCCTCGTGGTAGCGGGCCACGACATGCCGCCAGCGCCCGTAATCCTTGTACTGCTTGGCGAGGGCCCGCACCGAGGGCCTCGGGCGGTACGCCACCTTCAGCTCCGGAGAGAACCAGATGAGGCCGCCCGCCTCACGGATGCGGAAGTTGAGCTCCCAGTCCTGGGCGCGGATGAACTCCTCGTTGTAGCCGCCCTGCTGCTCGAGCGCCTCTCGTCGGAAGACACCCAGGTAGACCGTCTCCGCCGGGCCGGCGTCGCCGCCGGTGTGGAAGACCGCGTTCCCGACTCCTATCCTCGAGGTCATGGCCGCGGCGACCGCGTGCTCCCAGTCGCTCTCGCCCTCGGCGTGCATGATGCCGCCGACATTCTGCGCGCCGGTCTCCTCGAGGAGGCGCACGGCGGTCGCGATGTAGTTCGGCGAGAGCATGCCGTGCCCGTCGACACGGACCACGATCGGGTGGCGGGAGGCCTTGATCGCCGCGTTGAGCGCGGCGGGCGTACGGCCGGTCGGGTTCGGGACCGTGTGCACGCGCGGATCCTCGCGGACCAGTTCGGCCGCGATCTCGTCCGTGCGGTCCGTGGAGGGACCCAGGGCGATCACGATCTCCATCTCGCCGCCGTACTCCTGGGCGAGAATCGCTTGGACGGCTCCGCGCAGATGCCGCTCCTCGTTGAGGACGGGCATGATCACAGACACGGCGGGGAGCTGCACGTCGGGCTTGGCGTTCATAGGAACCTCACGTTACCGCGAACGGGGGACACCGATGCGCGCCACCCGAGAGCCGCAGATCGTATCGGCCTACCGTGCTCAGGGATCCCACGCCCAGCCCCGCGGAGGTCTCCCCCGTGCCCACGCCGACCCGCACGCCCGCGCGCCGTCAGCCGGCCCGCCGGTCTCACGCCCGGCGGCCGCCCGTACGGCGGAGGAAACCGGGCTGGCCCACGCGGGTGGTCACGACACTGTCCGTGGGGGTTCTGGCATCGGCCGGCATCGCGCACGCGGCACTCACCGTCCTCGACGGCGGCATCTCCCGTATCAACCCCTTCGGAGACATGAAGGACCGCCCCGCCGCGGGCCACGGCACGAACATCCTTCTGGTCGGCACCGACGGCCGGGACAAGGTCACGGAGAAGGAGCGACAGGCGTTCCGGCTGGGCGGAACCCCCTGCCACTGCACCGACACGATCATGATCGTGCACATCTCGGAGGACCGGGAGCGGGCGACCGTGGTCAGCCTGCCGCGCGACACCTACACAGAGGTCGCGGCCCACGCCGATCCCGCGACCGGGGCACAGCACCCGGCCCATCCGCTCAGGCTGAACGCGGCGTACGCGGAGGGCGGCCCCAGCCTGACCGTGCGCACGGTCGAGGACATGACGCACCTCAAGATCGACCATTACATGGAGGTCGACTTCATCACCTTCATGAAGACGGTGAATGTGCTCGGGGGTGTGCGGGTCTGTACCCCACAGCCGCTGAAAGACCGCTTCACCGGGCTGAATCTGCCCGCGGGCACGCATGTGCTCGGCGGCGGGCAGGCGCTGCAGTACGTGCGGTCCCGGCACGTCGACGGAGCGTCCGACCTGGGCCGGATGCAACGGCAGCAGAAGTTCCTTGCGGCACTGATCGACCGGGCGACGTCGTCGGGTGTGCTGCTGAATCCGATGAAGCTCCGGGACGTGACGCGGGCCGTACTCGGTTCGGTGCGGGCGGACCAGGGCTTCGGGACGGACGAGCTGCTCGACCTCGGCCGGGCGATGCGGAACTTCTCACCGCGCTCGTCGGAGTTCGCGACCGTGCCGATCGGGCAGATGACCTTCCAGGTCAAGGACTTCGGCTCGACGGTGAAGTGGGACGACCCGAAGGCGCGGGCGTTGTTCCAGTCGCTGCGCGACGACAAGCCGCTCGCCCCGTCCCGCCCGAAGACGAAGAGCCCGACCGTGGTGAGCGTCGACGTGCCCCCGCAGCAGATCCAGGTGCAGGTCGAGAACGGGACACCCACGGAGGGGCTCGGCCGGCGTGTGGACGACGGGCTGTCGGCCAGCGGATTCCACACGACGCGCCGGCCGGCGAACGCGACGGACCGGTCGGTGCGGCGCACGGTCGTCGTCTACGACCCACGCTGGGACCGCTCGGCGAAGTCGCTGGCGGCGGCCCTGCCCGGCAGCGAGCTGCGCCCCACACCGGGCCAGGGCCCGACGCTGAAGGTGATCGCGGGCACGGACTTCACACAGGTGCAACGGGTGAAGGTGGCGGAGCCGCAGAATCCGGAGCAGGTGGTGACCGGGGACCAGGTGGTGTGCCCGTGAGCCACGTCCTGGGCCCTCGGCGCCGTTGACCCTCGGGTCTCCGCCTCCGCCGCGCCTTCTCAGTCCCGGTGGCCCTCCGCCACCCGCTGCTCCCGAAGCTCCATGATCGCGCGCCGACGGGCCAGGCGGTGGGTGCGGCGGATCTGGGCCTCCTGGTAGCGGCGCTTGTCGCGCTCCGTCTCCGGGATGACCGGCGGTACCGGCCGGGGCTTGCCGTCGGCGTCGACCGCGGTGAAGACGAGGTAGGCGGAACCGACCTGGGTGGGCGGCGTCGACTCGTTCCAGCGCTCGGCGAGGACTCGTACGCCGACCTCCATCGAGGTCCGGCCGGTCCAGTTGACCTGGGCCTTCACATGGACGAGGTCGCCGACCCTGACGGGCTCCAGGAACGCCATCTCGTCCATGGACGCGGTGACGGCGGGGCCTCCGGAGTGCCGGCCGGCCACGGCGCCCGCCGCGTCGTCGACGAGTTTCATGATCACACCGCCGTGCACCGTGCCCAGAAGGTTGGTGTCGTTGTGGGTCATGATGTGGCTGAGGGCGGTCCGGGACGCGGAGGTGGGCTTCCCGTGGAAATCGCCCGTGGTTTGGCCCGGAATTTCTGGTTCCGGGGCTGGGGCCTGGTCTGTCATGGCGTCCACCTTATGCGGGCGCGCACTCGGGGAGACTTTGTGTCAGCTTCGCAACAGCCCTGACCCCGTTCTTCGCCGCCCCTTGTGGGGCCCATACCTCGACCCTGCACACTGGGGCCCATGAACGATTGGTCCGAGGGATGGTCCGACGACAGCCGCCGCAACCGCTACGGACGCGGCAGTGCCGGCGCACAGCCGGAGAGTGCGCGCGTGATGCGACAGGTCCGGCGCACGCCCGGTGCACCGGGCGGCCCTCAGGGCGCGCCGCCGTACGGCAGGGTGCCGCAGCAGCCGGCCTACCCGGGCGGTTACCAGGACGACCAGGGGTACGGCGACTACAACAGCGGCTACAACACGGGCCAGGTCTACGGCGGCGGCCGACGCGGCGGCTACATACCCAACGACGACGCCCCGGACGACGAGTTCCAGCACTATCGGCAGCGCCCCAGCTGGGGCCGCCGCATCAAGTGGACCGTGATCACGCTGGTCACCGTCCTGGTCGTGACCTCGGTGGCCACCTACTTCTGGGCCGACTCCAAGCTCCACCGGGACGTCGACCTCTCCAAGGTCATCGACCGGCCCGCCGCGGGCCAGGGCACCAACTACCTGATCGTCGGTTCCGACAGCCGCGCGGGCATGTCCGCCGAGGACAAGAAGAAGCTGCACACCGGGTCCGCCGAGGGCAAGCGGACGGACTCGATGATGATCCTGCACGTCGGGGACAACGGCGACACGCTGATATCACTGCCCCGTGACTCGAACGTGGAGATCCCGAGCTATGTGGGGTCCCAGTCCGGCAAGACGTTCAAGGGCACGGGCCGGCATGTGAAGCTGAACGCGGCGTACGCCGAGGACGGGCCGACGCTCCTGGTCCGCACGATCGAGTACAACACCGGTCTGCACATCGACCACTACGTGGAGATCGGTTTCGGGGGCTTCGCGAACATCGTGGACGCGGTCGGCGGCGTCGACATCACCATCGACAAGGGCTTCAAGGACAAGTACTCGGGCGCCGACTTCAAGGCGGGCACGCAGACGCTCAACGGTGAGCAGGCCCTGGCATTCGTCCGTACCCGGCACGCCTTCGCCACGAGCGACCTGGAGCGCACGAAGAACCAGCAGAAGTTCCTCTCCGCCCTGGCCCACCAGGTGGCCACCCCGTCGACGGTCCTGAACCCGTTCAAGCTCTACCCGACGATGAGCGCGGGCCTGGACTCCCTGTCCGTCGACAAGGACATGAGCCTGTGGAACCTGGCGACCATGTTCTGGGCGATGAAGAGCGTCAGCGGCGGTGACGGCAAATCGATGAACATGCCGCTCGCCGGCTCCTCCGGCGGCAACCTGCTGTGGGACAAGGCCAAGGTGAAGACACTGGTGAACGAGCTGAAGAACGACCAGACGGTGACGGTGTCGGGCAACTGAGCCCTGGGCGCCGGTACGCGAAGGGCCTCGCCGAGTGGTACGGCGGGGCCCTTCGCATACCCCCGAACGGTTCACCCACCAGGAATCCGTCGGGCCGCCGTGCGACCGTGAACCGAACCATGATCACGACCCACGGAGCCCGTCATGGCCGATCTTCAGGACGAACTGGACACCATCGCCGAGGCCGTCGGCGACCTCGACCCGGCGCCCGCACCACCGTCGCGGTCCGAGGACACAACAGCCGAGGCGGGTACCGACGCCCTCGACCGCGCCCGTGCCTTCCTCGCGGGGCATCCCGTGGCGGTCGGCTACAGCGGGGTGCCCTGGGCGCTGCGGCATCTGCCCCGGTACGACGTGGAGTTCGGCGAGGGTGCCGGGGACGCGGACGTGCCGCGACTGCGGCAGGGGTATGTGGGCGCGCTGTTCTGGTCGCTGCACCTGCCGGGGGAGCCGACGGGCGACCGGGCCGTGCTGGCCACTTTCGACCTGCTGGATCTGGTGAGGACCGCGGTACGGGCCCACCGTGAAGGGCTGCGGCTCGCCGACGACGCCGCGCAGATCACCGACCTGCGCAACCGCAGCCGTGTCTCCGTCGTCATCGGGCCCGCGGGGGCCTGCGCGCTCGGCGACTCGCTCGGCGTCCTGCGCATCCTGCGCGCCCTCGGGCTCAGACTTCTCACGCTCTCCGGCACGTCCTGGGCGGGTGGTGACGGGCTCACCCGTTTCGGAGAGGAGGTGGTGCGCGAGATGGACCGCCTCGGCGTCCTCCCCGACCTCTCGGGCGCCTCGGCGGCCACGGTCCACCGCACCCTCAAACTGTCCAAGGCGCCGGCCGTGTTCACCCGCTCCGGGGCCCGCGCTGTGCGCACGCACCCGGCCAACCTCCCCGACGACGTGCTCGCCGAGGTCGGCCGGGCACAGGGGCTGTGCCTGGTTCCGCTCGCCGCGGAGCAGACGGGCCCGACCGTGCGGGACGTCGCCGACCACCTCGACCACGTCCGGGCGCTCACGGGCCCGGAGTGCGTCGGCCTGTCGGGGGCCTACGACTCCGGGGCCGCGCACGCCTCGGACCTCGCGGACGCCTCCTGCTATCCGCGGCTGATCGCCGAACTCCTGGTCCGCGGCTGGACCGAGGCCGACCTGTCCCTGCTGACCTGGAGCAACGTCCAGCGCGTACTGCGCACCGCCGACTTCACGGCTCGCTCCGCACAGCAGCGCCGGGGAGCGTCCATGGCGAAGATCACCGATCTGGACGGCTGATCCGCCGGGCCGGCCCATCTACACGTGCTCGATCCGGCAGCGGCAGAACGGGTGCCCGGCCGGATCCGCGTACACCCGGAAGTCCCGTTTGCCGTTCGGGTGGTTCACGTCCAGCGGGCGGGCGCCGAGTGCGAGCGCCTTCTCCTGGGCCGCCTCCGATCGCCTCCATTCCGCGAGCACGCGGGGATCCGGGCGGTCCAGGACGACGGACGGCATACGGGCGACCGGCTGTGCCATGGTGACCGCCTCCGAGAACGGGCGTCCGGTTCAGCCGGCGCAGAGGCAGAACGGGTGCCCCGCCGGATCCGCGTAGACGCGCCACGTGCGCGAGCGGTCCGCCGCGTCCAGCGGCTCGGCACCGAGTGCGAGGACCTCCTTCTCGGCCGCGTCGAGGTCGTCGACGACGAGATCCAGGTGGAACTGCTGCGAGTCGTCGGGGGCCGGCCAGGCAGGCGGTACGTACCCGGGGGCGGCCTGAAAGGCCAGTGCCTGCCCGTCCGGTGCCTTCAGGTCGATCCAGTCGTCGTCGCCCTCCACCGTGCCGCCCAGCACCTCGGCGTAGAACCCCGCGAGCGAACGGGGGTCGGGACAGTCCAGGACGACGACGCCCAGCTTGGCGAGTGCCATGACTTCCTCCTCGGAGTCTGTGGTTCCGGTCTGTGTGATCCATGGTGACCATTCGTTACCTGTAGAGGCAGTTAACCGGTAACCGTTACCGCATGCTCCCGCACTGGAGGTAACGTCGCAAGGGGAATCGCGAAAGGTAACGTCGCCGCCATGAGGTCCCAGACATGAGTGACAGACCCCCCGCTCCCGGCGGTCTCGCCCTGGTGGAGGCCCTCGTCAACACCGTGGACCTGGAATCCGGCAGCGATCGCCTGGACACACCCGAGGGGCGCGCCGAGCTCGGCGTCACCGAACAGGAGCTGGCGGACGTGCGCGAGCTGCGCGAGTCCCTGCGCGCCGTCTGCCTGGCGCACGCGGGCCATCCCCCGCACCGCGAGGTGACACCCCTGGGCGAGCTGCTGGCACGGGCTCCCCTGTACGTGGCCGTCGACGAGCGGGACGGCTCGGCGCTCCTCGCCCCCGTCGACGAGCGGTCCCTGTTCTCCCGGGTGGCCGCGGCCGTCGCGGAGTCGCTCACGGCGGGCACCTGGCTGCGCCTCAAGGCCTGCGAACTGCCCGAGTGTCACTGGGCCTACTACGACCGCAGCCCGGCCGGGAAGGGCCGCTGGTGCTCGATGGCGGTGTGCGGGGCGCGCGCAAAAATGCGGCGGTACCGGGCGAAGTAGGCGTATCACCCGCAAGGTTGGGGACTCGCCACTCGCCCGTGACGACCGTGGGGCAGAATGCAACCCGACGCCGGTCCGGCCGACTGAGCCTCGGCCGGACCGGCGTCACCGGTTTCCTCACGCCGTGGGGCGGCCCATCGCCCGGTACGTCCACCCCTCCCGGCGCCACAGCTCCGGGTCGAGCGCGTTGCGGCCGTCCAGCACGATGCGGCAGGCGACCTCACGGCCCAGCTCGGCCGGGTCCAGATCACGGAACTCGCGCCACTCGGTGAGGTGGAGCACGACGTCGGCGCCGCGGACCGCCTGGAGCGCGGAGCCGGCGTATCCGAGCGTCGGGAAGAGGCGCCGGGCGTTCTCCATGCCCTTGGGGTCGTAGACCGTGACCTGACCGCCCTGGAGATGGATCTGCCCGGCGACGTTCAGCGCCGGCGAGTCGCGTACGTCGTCGGAGTCGGGCTTGAACGTCGCACCCAGCACCGCGACCCGCTTGCCGAGGAAGGAACCGCCGCCCAGCGCCTCGCGCGCCATCTCCACCATCTGACCGCGGCGGCGCATGTTGATGGAGTCGATCTCACGCAGGAAGGTCAGTGCCTGGTCGGCGCCCAGCTCTCCGGCGCGCGCCATGAAGGCCCGGATGTCCTTCGGCAGACAGCCGCCGCCGAAGCCGATCCCGGCCCGCAGGAACTTCTTGCCGATCCGGTCGTCGTAACCGATGGCCTCGGCCAGCCGGGCCACGTCGCCGCCCGCGGCCTCGCAGACCTCCGCCATCGCGTTGATGAACGAGATCTTGGTGGCGAGGAAGGAGTTCGCGGAGGTCTTCACCAGCTCGGCGGTCGGGAAGTCGGTGACGACGAAGGGCGAGCCCTCGGCCATCGGCGTCGCGTACACCTCGCGCAGCAGCTTCTCGGCCCGGTCGCTGCGCACGCCGACGACGATCCGGTCGGGGTGCAGCGTGTCCTGGACGGCGAAGCCCTCGCGCAGGAACTCCGGGTTCCAGGCCAGCTCGGCGTCCTCTCCCGCGGGCGCGTGCTCGGCGAGGTAGGCGGCCAGGCGGTCCGCGGAGCCGACGGGCACGGTCGACTTGCCGACGACGAGGGAGGGGCCCTTCAGGTGGGGGGTAAGAGAGGCGATCGCGGCGTCGACGTACGACATGTCGCAGGCGTACTCACCATGCTTCTGCGGGGTGTTCACACAGACGAAGTGGATGTCGCCGAACGCGGCCAGCTCGGCCCAGTCCATCGTGAATCTCAACCGCCCCGTGGAGCCCTCGATGCCCTCGACGTGCTTGCGCAGCAGCTCCTCGAGACCGGGCTCGTACATGGGGACCTCGCCCCGCTGCAGCATCTCGATCTTCTCCGGCACGACGTCGAGACCCAGCACCTCGAACCCGAGCTCGGCCATGGCCGCGGCGTGGGTCGCGCCGAGATAGCCGGTCCCTATCACGGTGATCTTGAGGCTCATGGGGTGCTCCAGGGGGGACGGCGGTGAATCGGTGCCCGAGCATAGCCGGGCCTCTCGGCGGGCAGGTTTCCCCGCTGTCGCCAAGCTCACGTATCACTCGGGTGGGCGTACCCCTAAAATTTGGGTTACTTAACGGTAATTAGCGTCGGCACCGCAGCTTCCTTGGAGCGTGAGAGACCTTGGCCGGATCGGCTGAATTCGACCTGTACCGCCCGTCCGAGGAGCACTCCATGCTCCGCGACGCCATCCGCTCGCTGGCCGAGGCGAAGATCGCGCCGTACGCCGCCGCGGTGGACGAGGAGGCGCGCTTCCCACAGGAGGCGCTGGAGGCCCTCGTCGCAAACGACCTGCACGCGGTGCATGTGCCCGAGGAGTACGGCGGCTCCGGGGCGGACGCGCTCGCCACGGTCATCGTGATCGAGGAGGTGGCGCGTGCCTGCGTGTCGTCCTCGCTGATCCCGGCCGTGAACAAACTCGGCTCCCTGCCGGTGCTCCTCTCCGGCTCCGAGGAGCTGAAGAAGAAGTACCTGGGGCCGCTGGCCAAGGGCGACGCGATGTTCTCGTACTGCCTTTCCGAGCCCGAGGCGGGCTCGGACGCGGCCGGCATGAGGACGAAGGCCGTCCGCGACGGCGACCACTGGGTCCTCGACGGCGTCAAGCGCTGGATCACCAACGCGGGCGTCTCCGAGTACTACACGGTCATGGCCGTGACCGACCCCGAGAAGCGCTCCAAGGGCATATCGGCCTTCGTCGTCGAGAAGTCCGACCCGGGTGTTTCCTTCGGCGCCCCGGAGAAGAAGCTCGGCATCAAGGGCTCCCCCACCCGCGAGGTCTACTTCGACAACGTCCGCATCCCGGCCGACCGCATGATCGGCGAGGAAGGCACCGGCTTCGCGACGGCGATGAGGACCCTGGACCACACCCGCATCACCATCGCCGCCCAGGCGCTCGGTGTCGCCCAGGGCGCCTTCGACTACGCCAAGGGCTACGTCAAGGAGCGCAAGCAGTTCGGCAAGCCGATCGCCGACTTCCAGGGCATCCAGTTCATGCTCGCCGACATGGCGATGAAGATCGAGGCGGCCCGCCAGCTCACCTACGCGGCCGCCGCCAAGTCGGAGCGCGGCGACAGCGACCTGACCTTCCAGGGCGCCGCCGCGAAGTGCTTCGCCTCGGATGTGGCGATGGAGGTCACCACGGACGCCGTCCAGCTGCTGGGCGGCTACGGCTACACCCGCGACTACCCGGTCGAGCGAATGATGCGCGACGCGAAGATCACGCAGATCTACGAGGGCACCAACCAGGTCCAGCGCATCGTGATGGCACGCAACCTGCCGTAACACGCGCGGCCGGTCGCGGCAGCGCACGGAAGTTTCCGGGGCACCCTGCGGGGTGCCCCTTTCCGTGCTGCGCGGCCTTCGCCCCCGACGCCGAGGGGCCGAGGCCCGCCCTCCTCGGCGTCAGCGGTCCAGCTCATCCAGCGTCGCGTTCGACGGGCTCCGCTTGCCCTGGAGGTCGCGGGCCACGTCCTCGGCCGCGCTCAGCACTCGCACCGCGTTCTGCCAGGTCAGCTTGGCCAGGTCGGACGTCGACCAGCCGCGTTCCAGCAGTTCGGCGATCAGGTTCGGGTAGCCCGAGACATCGCCGAGGCCGTCCGGGGTGAAGGCCGTCCCGTCGTAGTCGCCGCCGATGCCGAGATGGTCGACGCCCGCCACCTCGCGCATGTGGTCCAGGTGGTCGGCGACCGTCGCGACCGTCGCGACCGGGCGGGGGTTCCGCTCCTCGAAGGCGCGATGGACCTTCATCGCCTGCGGGGTCGTGTCGAGATGGTGGAAGCCGTGCGTGCGCATGTTGTCGTCCGCGGCGGCCGTCCAGTCGACCGCCGCGCGGAGCACGAACTTGGGGACGAACGTCACCATCGCCACACCGCCGTTGGCGGGCAGGCGCTCGAGGACGTCGTCGGGGATGTTGCGCGGGTGGTCGCAGACCGCACGGGCGGAGGAGTGCGAGAAGATCACCGGGGTGTCCGTCGTGTCCAGCGCGTCCCGCATCGTCGTCGCCGCCACGTGCGAGAGGTCGACCAGCATGCCGAGGCGGTTCATCTCGCGCACGACCTCGCGGCCGAAGTTCGTGAGGCCGCCGGCCGCCGGCCGGTCGGTCGCCGAGTCCGCCCAGGCGACGTTGTCGTTGTGGGTGAGGGTCATGTACCGCACGCCCAGCTCGTACAGCCCGCGCAGCGTGCCGAGCGAGTTCGCGATCGAGTGGCCGCCCTCCGCGCCCATGAGGGACGCTATGCGGCCTTCTGTGCGCGCCGCCTCCATGTCGGCGGCGGTCAGCGTCCGTCGCAGGTCCGCCGGATAACGCTCCGTCAACTGCCGTACGCAGTCGATCTGTTCGAGTGTCGCGGACACCGGGTCGGGCAGATCGCTGCGCACGTACACCGACCAGAACTGCGCACCGACCCCGCCCTCGCGCAACCGCGGCAGGTCGGTGTGCAGGTGCTCGTTCTGGTGGTGCGCGATGTCGCGGGCGTCCAGATCGTACCCGACCTGCTCACGCAGCGCCCAGGGCAGGTCGTTGTGCCCGTCGACCACCGGAAACTCACGGAGCAGGTTCCGGGCTGCCTCCAGCGAGGGCGAGGTCATCGGCGTCACTTCCCCGAGCCGAAGCCGAAGCCCGCCGTCGATCCCTCGACCTTGGAGCGCAGGCGCTTGCCCTTCTCGGTCGCCTGGTCGTTGAGGTCCTGCTGGAAGTCGCGCATCCTCCCGAGGAGGTCCTCGTCGTGCGCGGCCAGGATGCGGGCCGCGAGCAGCCCCGCGTTGCGGGCACCGCCCACCGAGACCGTCGCCACCGGAACACCGGCGGGCATCTGCACGATCGACAGCAGCGAGTCCATGCCGTCCAGGTACTTCAGCGGGACGGGGACGCCGATGACGGGCAGCGGGGTGACGGAGGCGAGCATGCCTGGCAGATGCGCGGCACCTCCGGCACCCGCGATGATCACCTTCAGACCGCGGTCCGCGGCGTGCTCCCCGTACGCGATCATCTCGCGAGGCATGCGGTGCGCGGAGACGACGTCGACCTCGTACGCGATTTCGAACTCGTCGAGGGCCTTGGCGGCGGCCTCCATGACGGGCCAGTCCGAGTCCGACCCCATGACGATGCCAACAACAGGGCTCATTCGGTGATGGTGCCTCTCAGGTAGCCGGCAGCGTGACGGGCGCGCTCCAGCACGTCGTCCAGGTCGTCGCCGTAGGTGTTGACGTGTCCGACCTTGCGGCCGGGCTTCACGTCCTTGCCGTACATGTGGATCTTGAGTTGAGGGTCGCGGGCCATGCAGTGCAGGTACGCGGAGTACATGTCGGGATAGTCGCCGCCCAGCACGTTGACCATGACGGTCCACTTGGCGCGTGGGCGCGGGTCGCCGAGCGGGAGGTCGAGGATTGCACGCACATGGTTGGCGAACTGTGAGGTGATCGCGCCGTCCTGAGTCCAGTGGCCCGAGTTGTGCGGGCGCATCGCCAGCTCGTTGACGAGAAGGCGGCCGTCGCGGGTCTGGAACAGCTCGACGGCGAGGTGGCCGACGACGCCGATCTCCTTGGCGATCGTCAGGGCCATCTCCTCGGCCTTCAGTGCCAGTTCATCGGCCAGGTCGGGGGCGGGCGCGATCACGGTGTCGCAGACCCCGTTGACCTGCTGGGACTCGACGACCGGATACGCCACGGCCTGGCCGTGCGGAGACCGTACGACGTTGGCGGCCAGCTCCCGTACGAAGTCGACCTTCTCCTCGGCGAGGACCGGGACACCCGCCCGGAACGGCTCGGCGGCCTCCTCGGCCGACCCCACGACCCACACACCCTTGCCGTCGTAGCCGCCACGGACGGTCTTCAGGACGACGGGGAAACCGTCGCCCTCCGCCGCGAAGGCGGCGACGTCCTGCGGATCGCTCACGATGCGGTGCCGCGGGCACGGCACCCCGATCGCGTCGAGCCTCGCCCGCATCGCCCCCTTGTCCTGGGCGTGCACGAGCGCATCCGGGCCCGGGCGGACGGGGATGCCGTCCGACTCCAGGGCTCGCAGGTGCTCGGTGGGGACGTGTTCGTGATCGAAAGTCATCACGTCACAGCCCCGCGCGAAGGCACGCAGGGTCTCCAGGTCGCGGTAGTCGCCGATGACGACGTCATGGACGACCTGCGCCGCGGAGTCCTGGGGGGTGTCACTGAGGAGCTTGAATCTGATGCCGAGCGGGATGCCCGCCTCGTGGGTCATACGAGCGAGCTGGCCACCGCCGACCATGCCGACTACCGGGAACGTCACGCACCCAGGGTATCGGCCACGCCACCACGGCCGGTTTCCGTCCCTGCGGGACGGCCGCCCGGTGGCCGGTCCGTATCCGGGCGACGCCCTTGCCGACCGCTTTCCTTCCGTCCTCGTGAACTGGCCCACAGGCGGGACTCACGGCCGCTGGTTAGCATGGCGGAGTTGACGGAACCGCTCGGCGCGTCCTGCCGGGCCGGCGAACGCGACCGATTCGACCGACAGGACCGACCCGACGGGGGCTGGCGACACGATGGGCAGTGGTTCCACAGGCCTGAAAAGCAGGTCCCCCGGCGCGGTGCGCCGGCAGTTCGACCAGCTCATACGTGAGGTCGCCAAGTTCGGCGCGGTCGGCGGTGCGGGGTTGCTGGTCAACCTGCTGGTGTTCAACCTGGTACGGCATGTCACCGGGCTCCAGGTGGTCCGTGCCAGTGTCATCGCCACCGTCGTCGCGATCGTCTTCAACTACATCGGCTTCCGCTACTTCACCTACCGGGACCGGGACAAGAGCGGCAGCACCCGCGAGATGTCGCTGTTCCTGCTGTTCAGCGCCGCGGGCCTGGTGATCGAGAACGGCGTTCTGTACATCGCGACGTACGGGTTCGGCTGGGACACCCCGCTGCAGAGCAACGTCTTCAAGTTCCTCGGCATCGGCCTGGGCACGCTGTTCCGGTTCTGGTCCTACCGCTCATGGGTCTTCCGGGCGCTGCCGGCCGGTGAGGCCGTGGCGGGCGCGGAGTCCATCCTCGAGGCGGCGGAGCGGCAGCGCCGTCAGGACCAGCGCGTCCACCGCTGAGCCGGCACCACACCCGCCGACGCCTCCACCGGGCTGTGTGCCTCGGGCGCTTCGGGCATCCGTCGACCCCCACCGGCTCCCGCTCGTCCCCGGCGGTCACCTGACCATGGGCCCCGACTCGTCCCCCTGTGGAGCCGTCCTCAAAGGCGTGCGGGACAGGAACAGACCGAACACCGGCGGCTTGGTCTGGAGCATCTCCAGGCGGCCACCGTCGGCCTCGGCGAGGTCACGGGCGACCGCCAGGCCGATGCCCGTGGAGTTCCGGCCGCTGATCGTACGCTCGAAGATGCGGGAGCCCAGCTCCGCCGGCACGCCCGGCCCCTCGTCCGTCACCTCCACCACGGCCTGGTTGCCCGTGACACGGGTGCGCAGGGCGACCGTGCCGCCGCCGTGCATCAAGGAGTTCTCGATCAGGGCGGCCAGCACCTGGGCGACCGCGCCCGGCGTGCCCACGGCCTGCAGGTGCCGCTTGCCGGAGCTGACGATCGCCCGTCCCGCGCTGCGGTAGGCGGGGCGCCACTCGGCAAGCTGTTGCTGGATGACCTCGTCGAGGTCGAAGGAGACGGCGGAGCCGGTGCGCGGGTCGCGGGCGTTGGTCAGCAGCCGCTCCACGACGTCCGTGAGCCGCTCCACCTGTGTCAGTGCGATGGTCGCCTCCTCCTTCACCGTGTCCGGCTCATCGGTGAGGGTGATCTCCTCCAGCCGCATGGAGAGCGCGGTGAGGGGGGTGCGCAGCTGGTGGGAGGCGTCGGCGGCGAGCCGGCGCTCGGCCGTGAGCATGCGCGCGATCCGCTCGGCGGAGGAGTCGAGGACGTCGGCGACCCGGTCCAGCTCCGGGACGCCGTACCGCTTGTGGCGCGGCCGTGGATCGCCGGAACCGAGGCGCTCGGCCGTCTCGGCGAGGTCGGTGAGTGGGGAGGCGAGACGGTTGGCCTGGCGGACGGCGAGCAGGACCGCGGCAATGATCGCGAGCAGGGCGACCAGAGCGATGATCAGCAGCGTGCGGCCTACTTCCCGGGTGACCGTGGAGCGGGGCTCCTCCACGCGGATCGTCTCGCCCTGCTCACCCTTGGCCGTGGAGTGGATGACGTCCCCCACGGGCTTGGTGCCGACCGCGATGGGAGGCCGGCCGGGGATGTCGATCAACGCGTACCTGTCGCCCGTGACCTGGGCCTTGAAGATCGTGGCAGTGACCTTCTCGTCGCCGATGAGCCGGCTGTCCACGATGCTGGCGAGCCGCAGCGCCTCGGAGTCGACACGTTCCTGCGCGCTGTTGCTGATCGTCCGGGTCTCGACGATGACGAGGGAGATGCCGAAGACGGCGATCACCACAAGGACGACGGCGAGGGTGGACTGGATGAGGCGACGACGCACAGGGCCCTCCGGGCAATGGCTCTACGACGACCAGTGTGCACCGGGCACGGCGGGTACCCCGGGCTCGGGGCAGCGCCCCGTGACGGACGCGGGGGCCTGCGCGACCGGCCACGAGCGACCGCAGGCTCACCCGCGCCCGCCCGCACGGACGTGACGCGCGTAGCGGCCCACACGCACCACGGCCGTCCCGGCCGGGCCCCGGCGGCAGCGCCTAGCTCTTCTCGAAACGGAAGCCCACTCCCCGTACGGTCGCGATGTAGCGCGGGTTCGCCGCGTCGTCCCCCAGCTTCTTGCGGAGCCAGGAGATGTGCATGTCCAGGGTCTTCGTGGACGACCACCACGTGGTGTCCCAGACCTCGCGCATCAACTGGTCGCGCGTGACGACCCGGCCCGCGTCCCGGACGAGGACCCGCAGCAGATCGAACTCCTTGGCGGTGAGCTGGAGCTCCTCGTCGCCCATCCACGCCCGGTGCGACTCGACGTCGATGCGCACCCCGTGCGTGGCGGGCGGCTGTGCGGGCTCGGTGGAACCGCGCCGCAACAGCGCCCGGACCCGGGCGAGGAGCTCGGCGAGCCGGAAGGGCTTGGTGACGTAGTCGTCGGCGCCCGCGTCGAGACCGACGACGGTGTCCACCTCGTCGGCGCGCGCGGTCAGGATCAGGATGGGAACGGTGTGGCCCTCGGCACGCAGCCGGCGGGCGACCTCGAGGCCGTCCATACCGGGCAGGCCGAGGTCCAGCACGACCAGGTCGACGCCGCCCTGCATTCCGGCGTCGAGCGCGGTGGGTCCGTCCTCACGCACCTCGACCTCGTAACCCTCCCGGCGCAGGGCGCGGGCCAGGGGCTCCGAGATGGACGCGTCGTCCTCGGCGAGCAGTACACGGGTCATGGGGGTGATGGTAGTCCGCGGAGGACAAGAGCAAAGGTGTGATCGCAGGTGTGACCGGCTGAGGGGATTTCTTACCTTCGTGTGCCACTCTGCGCCGCCGGCGGGCATGATCACGGAGCGCAGTCATGCCTGAGCCACTCACAGGTGTCATCAGGGGCGAGACCTTCGATTGGGCGTCCAGAGTTCCGGAATCACCTGTGATCCGTGTCTCAGGTGCTTCCGTCGGCGCCGCTGTCATGACGTATGGTGACCGGAACGCCTGTAGCACCACCTGGGACCTTTGGCGGGCACGTGACGCTGAAGGTCTCTTTTGCATGCGAGCTGGTTCCCACCAGCCTCGAAAGGAATGACCTATGGCCGGGCCTTCGGCGCGTTGACGCGCGTAGAGGCGTGGATCCCGGTGGTCGCCGTCCACCGCTTCGTGACGCGGAGCGGACACCCCGTGGGCGTGGGGTGGACGACCGATCCCGCCGGTGCCGGCCGCCGACCGGGCATGCGACTCCCGAGCTTCGGCCCCGCCCGAGCCGGGGACCCCCACGCGCACGCCCCGACCAGCAAGGAACGACCATGGCGTCCAGCCTGACGAAGGACTCGATCCGACCGGGCAACCCCGGTTCCGAGAAGACCTTCTTCGGCCACCCCCGCGGACTGGCCACACTTTTCCTGACCGAGATGTGGGAGCGCTTCTCCTACTACGGCATGAGGGCCCTTCTCCCGCTGTACCTGGTCGCCCCCGGCGGCCTGCACCTGAACGCGGCCACCGCGACCGCGATCTACTCGGTGTACGTGTCGCTCGTGTACCTGCTCGCCCTGCCGGGTGGCTGGTTCGCCGACCGTGTCCTCGGCCCGCGCAAGACGGTCGCCGTGGCCGGCTTCGTCATCATGCTGGGCCACCTCACCCTGGCCCTGCCGTCCGCCGGCACGTTCTACGCCGGTCTCGGTCTCGTCGCCATCGGCTCGGGTCTGCTGAAGGCCAACATCTCGACGATGGTCGGCCACCTCTACAACGGCCCGGGGGACGTGCGCCGCGACGGTGGCTTCACGATCTTCTACGTCGGCATCAACCTGGGCGCCTTCGCCGCACCGCTGGTCATCGGAACCGTCGGCGAGAACGTCAACTGGCACCTGGGCTTCGCGCTCGCCGCGCTCGGCATGGCGCTCGGCCTCGGCCAGTTCCTGCTCGGCGGCCGCCACCTGAGCGCGCGTTCCAACGAGGTCCCGACGCCGCTGTCCGCCGCGGAGAAGGCCTCGACGCTGCGCAAGTCGGCGCTGTGGGCGGCCGTCGCGATCGTCTTCTACGCGATCGTCGGCTTCTCCGGTGCCTACACCCTGAACTGGCTGCTGGTCCCGATCACCGTCGCCGGCCTGGTCATCCCGATCATGGTGATCGCCCGGATCAAGCGGGACAAGGAGCTCGACCGCGCCGAGCAGTCCCGGATGACCGCGTACATCTGGTTCTTCGTGGCCGCGGCCGTGTTCTGGATGATCTACGACCAGGGTGGCTCCACCCTGTCGATCTTCGCCGACTCGTCGGCCAAGAACACGATCTTCGGCTGGGACTTCCCCGTCTCCTGGTACCAGTCGGTCAACCCGGTCATGATCATGGCGCTGGCCCCGGTCTTCGCCTGGATGTGGCTGGCGCTGAACCGCCGCGGCAAGGAGCCGGGCACGGCGGTGAAGTTCGCCTCCGGTCTGGTCCTGATCGGCGCGTCCTTCTTCCTGTTCCTCGCCCCGCTGGGGATCGCCGACGGCGGTCACAAGGCCGCGGCACTGTGGCTGGTCGCCGTCTACTTCGTGCAGACCGTCGGTGAGCTGACGCTCTCCCCGGTCGGCCTCTCGGTCACCACGAAGATGGCACCGGCGAAGTACGCCTCCCAGATGATGGGCGTCTGGTTCCTGGCCGTCACCGCCGGTGACGCCACGACCGGTCTGCTCTCCATCGCGGGCGTCGACCTGAACACGACGGGCATCGTGACCCTGGAAGCGGCGATCGCCGTGGTCGCCGGTATCGCGGTGTGGATGTACCGCAAGAAGGTCAAGGAGCTCATGGGCGACGTGCGCTGACGTCGGTCCGGGGCCGTCGGAGGGCCGCCGCACCCGCATGGGTGCGGCGGCCCTCAGCCGTTTCCGGGGGTCAGCGGGCGCGTCGGGGCAGGAACGTGAAGACCGCTCCACCCAGCAGGATGACCGTCCCGGCCACCAGCCCCAGGGCCTTCAGGGCGCCGTGGTCCTCCGCGCCCGTCTGGGCCAGTCCGCCCGAGGATCCTCCCGACGTGGACGAGCCGCCGGACGCCCCGCCCGGCTGCTCTGAGGTGTCCAGGGTCAGCGACACCTCGCTCTTCGCGGGCGTGCAGGTCGTCGTCGTACCGAGGGCCTTGATGGTCAGTACGCCCGGCGACAGCGTCGACTTCCCGCTCGCACCCGGCTTGTAGGTGCCCGTCAGATCCGGGATCTCGATCGGGTCGCCCGACTTGATGTCGTTTGCGTTCGCGGGCCCCTCGACATGGACGGTGCCCTTGTCGGCGCCGCCCAGCACGACCTCCATCGACGGCTTCACCGAGCCCTTCGGGATGTCCGCGGGGCTGTTCATCACCGACTTCTTGAACTGGACCGTGAGATCGAAGCTCCCGCCGTCCTTCTTGGCGTTGATCTGCACGGGTGAGGTGGCGTTCTTGTCGCCGATGGGCGTCTTGCAGGCGTACGGGACCTGGACCTCCTTGCCCGTGAAGTCCGTCTGCCCACCGCTGCCACCGCCTGCGCCACCGGATCCGCCGCCTTCCCCGCCGGTCTCGCTGGCGCTCGCGGTCGGCGAGGAGGAGGTCGCACCGGTGGGCAGGCCCGTCGGCAGATTCGTCGGCAGATTCGTCGGCAGGCTGGGGACGACGGTCGGCAGCCCGCCTGTCGTACCGCCCGAACCCCCGCCGCCGTCCCACACCTTGATGGTCGCGGCCGGCTGTACCGTCTCCTTCGGGGAGCACTTGGTGTCCGTCGAGATGGGCTTGTTGACGTTGATGTTGTAGGCATCCGGCGTCAGCGTCACCTCGCCGGCCGCGGTCAGCTTCAGCTTGCCCGTCATGTCGGACAGCTTCATGTCGCTGTTCTTGGGGATCGGGGGGTTCGACCGCGGCCCCTCCATCACGATGTCCGCGGTCTGTGCGCCGCCCGCCTTCAAGGTCCCCGTCGGCTTGACCGTGTCCTTGCCCAGATCGAGCACATCGGGGTTCTTGGACGCGGCCTGCACGAACTTCCAGGTGATGGTCACCTCGTCGCCGATCTTCGCCTCGGCGGGTGCCGTGATCTCCACCTTCGTGGTGCCCTCGACCGGGGGCAGTCCCGAGATCGGCGGTGGGATGCACTCGGTCTTGTACGCCACCTCGGCGGCCTGCGCCGGTGCGGCGGCCACCGCGAGCAGTACGCCGGCCCCGCACAGCATGAGCGCCGCCCCGGCCGCGCCAGCTCTGCCGCTTCTGCTCCCTGCCGCAAGGACTCTCCGTTGCGTGCTCACGTGTTTCCCTCCGTCGGGGTCGTCGGACCGTTCTCTTGCGGTGCGGAGAGCCGACCGTTCACCGCGGTCCCCGGATCCGTGTCCGGGGTGAACCACGGCAGGGTCGAAGTCATGGGAGGCGCGGAGGAGGACGACGAGGCGCCCGGCCGCGGTATCCGCAGGGCGAGTTCGGGCAGCCGCAGGCTCCGGCGGCGTACCGCCCGCCCCGCCGGACCAAGGGGCCGCACCCGGTCCACGACGGCCATGCCCAGCCGGAACACGGCGGCCGGTACGACCAGGCAGACCAGGATCCAGAAGACGGTCACGCCCCAGGGACGCCCGACGCCCCACGGCTGTTCGGCCAGCACCTTCCCGCCGTACTCAAGCGAGACCGTGTAGTCGCCGTGGGCACCCGCCGACAGCTCCACCGGGAGCTTGATCTGCGCCTTCCGGCCGGGCGCGATGGTGCCGTGCCACTGCTGTTCGTCCCACTGCGGGGCGAACACGCCGTGGGCGGTGCCGACCCGGAAGACGGGGTCCTCGACCGGCGAGGAGCCGACGTTGCCGACGGTGAACACCAAGGTGCGGGACGGCGGCGCCCCGAACCACGTCAGCAGCCCGCCGGCCCCGTCCAGACGGGTGTCCGTCAGCACCGACAGGCGCCCGGCGGCGGACTCGGCGGGCAGCGGCTCCACGGCGTGCCCGGCGACCTGGAAGATCGCGTCGGCGTCCGCCTTCGCCCCGGTGACGGTGGCCACGTGCACCACGCAGGGACACGGCACGGGCGGCTCGGACACTGGCAGCTTCCTGCGGAAGGCCCCGTGCGCGTCGGTCGTGACGGCCCGTCCGTCGGCGTTGGCGCAGGAGTTGGTGCCGCCGATCACGCCCCGGGACGGCACGGACCGCCCACAGATCAGGATCATGAGCAGGGTCTCGGGGCGCCATCCGCTGCCGGTCACGGTGATCGAACCGCCCGTCCCCGCCTGGGAGGCGGACAGTGTGACGGCCGGTTTGTCGGCGGCCCGGGCCGGTGCCGCCACGAGTGCCAGAGCGAGCGCGAGAACCGCCGCCAGCGCCGTGATACGCCCCTTCACGTCCCCGCTCCCGTCAACTCGGCCTCTGTGCACGTCCGGTCCCCCGCGTCCCGTTCCGGCGGACGGCGCCGGCGGTGCCGTACGACCGCACCGGCGCCCACGGCCGCGAGCAGCCCGGCGGTGGCTGCGGCGACCGTCCCCCAGGGCACGAACCGTGCCGACGCGGAGGCCGAACCGCGTGCGCCGCCCGCCGCCGTGACGGTGAGCGTCACGTCCACCACGTCGAGCGCCGGCTGGTGCGGCCACGGTTCGGTGAGCCGGACCCTGCAGCCCGGCAGCAGTTCGAGGGGCAGGGCGCGCGGGGCGCGGTCCAGGACCCGGCCGAGCACTCCGTCGACGCGCACCGCGAGCCTCGGAGCCAGCACCGTGGTGCCGCGGTTGACCAGCTCGTAGGTGACGCGCCCCTCGCGTACCCGCACGTGCTCCACGGTCAGCGCGGACAACGCGAGTCCCCCGACGCGGAGTTGGACGCGTACGGCGGTCGAACGGCCCCCCGCGCTCGCCACGATCGCGCCGGGATGGTCGCCGGGTACGGCGCCTCCGGGAACCGTCAGGCTGAACGGCACGTCGGCGCGGGTGCGGGCGGGCACCGTGACCGAGACCGCGTGCACCGCGGCCCTCCGCCCGCCCGTCGTGCGTGCGAAGGCGATCCACGCACCGGTGTCCACCGGTCTCGTACGGACCGTGAAGCCGCCGTCCGCGGTGTCGTCCGCGTCGGCGCCGCTCAGCCGGACGGTCAGCGGTTCGCTGCCCGGATTGAGCACCGACACCGCGTCCTGCAGGACCGTACCGGGCTCGCCCTCCGCGTAGACGTACGGCCGCCCTCCCGCGCCACCCGTCGCGGGCTCGACGGACCAGCCGCCGTCCGCGGACGCGGAAGGTGCCGCACCCAGCAGGCCCAGGGTGGCGACGGAGAGACTGAGAGCGAGTCGAGCGTAGGGCATCGGCGGCTCCCGACGAATGACGAATCAGGGG